>JABDAN010000037.1 GCA_013289175.1 Bacteroidota bacterium | reverse complement strand
ATTGGGTGCTGTCGATGACCAGTCCCGCAATGTCGACAAGCCATGCGCCTGAATGACTGATCGTATCGGTTGTTTTCGTGGTTTTCTGAACGACGGGCCGGGATGTTTTTCCAAACCGCACCGTGGCAGCGGTGTTGTGCAGGGCAATTTGCTTCAGTTTAAAATGCAGGGTGGCCAGGTCAATGGATTCGGCGGCGGTATGAAAATTTCCCAACCGGATACCGGCATCCAGGTTTTGCAATTCGTCCCGGTAGGCCAGGTTGATCTGAGTAAAATCAATGGTTCCCAGTGTCAGGTGTACGGGTTCGGATTGCTGGTTGCGCACTGAAATGGTGTCCGCCAGGTGCTGTAGGATGAGGATGGGTTTATATTGCCGGACGGTCCCTGAAACATCCCTGAGCGTGATCGTCGGAATATCGTAAGTCTGATGGGCCGGGTCAAATTTTTTCAATTTGGTATTAAAATCGCCGAGGTTCACCTGGACGGCATTGCCGGAAGCATCGTCCTGATAGAGCGCATGAATTTGATGAAAGTGCAGGGTTCCGATAACAAAGGCAAAACCCGCGCTGGTATCGACTTTAGCGGGCGATTTCGGTGGTGCCGACTGGAAGGCATCTACGATGAACTGATAGTTAAAGACCGAATCAGGCATCTGCCTTTTCACGTTCAGGGTCACGTTTTCCAGTTCCAGGTTGCTGACATTGATTTCTTTTTTAAGCAACCTGAACATGGCGATGGCCACCTCGATCTTGCCTCCTGAAAGAAGGGTATCTTTTCGGCGGTCTTCGAGATAAATGTTTTTGAGAATGATTCGGGATGGAAACCCAATATATAAATTACCAATCCTGACCTTTGTATGGAGTTTGTTCTCCAGAAAGGCTTCCGCTTTACCCCGTACATAATTTTGTACGGGACCGGTCTGGATCAAAATGATGATCAGCAGAAGAATACCAAAAATGATCAGGATCGTCGTAAGGGTAATACGAAAAATCCGCCTGGCTATTTTCCTCGCTTTTTCACTGATCGTCATACGCTTTACCGGGGTTTCCTGTTTAAAGCAAAGAGCAGGCCCCTTTCCTGTTTTTTATCAGCTGAAAAATAACACATGATACGGGGAAAATATTCTACAAAGAAAAAGTATTTTAAAAGCTTTATTCTTTTTCTTCTCCGATGAGGATTGCCCAGGGTTTCATACCGGGCACTTCTTCACAGATCAGCCGGAAGATGGCTGTTAAAGGAATAAACAAAAACATACCGGGAATGCCCCAGATCAGGTGCCCGATCAATACTACCAGGATGGTAATAAATGGATTCATTTTCATCTTGCCTCCGACGATATGAGGCATGATCACATTGGCATCCGCAAAATGGGTGACGAGGAATACTATGCCCACTGCCAAAACATGAGGAGTTGTCCCGGTAGCGGTTGTGATCAGCATGGCGAGCGCCATACAAAAATAAATACCCAAATAGGGAATAATATTCAGCACAGCCGCCATAATGCTGATCAGGAGGGCAAATTTGATTCCGATAATCATCAGGCTTGTAAAAATGAGAACGCCTACTACGCTCATTTCAATCAATAGGCCCACCACATAACTGTTGATGAGCTTGCGGATCCTGGAAATAACGGCCTGGACTTTTTTATCGTGCGTCTTGTCAAAAAGTTCAATGACAAACCGCATCAACAATCGGCGGTATTGTAATATAAAGAAAGTAAAAATGAAAAAGAATATCGTCAGTATAAGTGTCTCTGCAATACCCATGAAAGTCGTAGCTACAGAATTAACGGTCGAATTCATAATGCCTGTAGCCGACTTATTCATATAAGCTACCTGCTGGGTATTGGTGATATGATATTTTTCACTGATCCAGTCCTGCACATCCTGCCACTTGTTTAGAATTTTCTCCTGCAGCGAAGGAAGATCTTTTGAAAGCCGAACAATCTGGTGGCTGAAGAAATAAAATAATCCTCCGAACAGAAACATGAAGACAAGCAAGGTGGTGATGGATGCCAGGCTCCTGGGGAAGCGATGCCTTTCTAAAAACAGTACGGCGGGGTGAAGCAGAATGGCCACCAAAAAGGAAAAAAACAGGGGAACCAAAAGGCTTTTACCCATCCACATCAAAAGCAAGATGAGTGAAATCGCAAAAAGAGTAAATGCCAATCGGGCATAAAATGGAAATTTCAACATGAGTATAAAATCCAGTTTATAAATCTTCCAATAATGTTACGATATTTTCAACTGAGAAACCAAAATCTTTCCTGCCGGGTAAAATCACTGATTCTTTACTTTTGTTGTAAAAGGCTGTTTGAAAAAATTTACCCGCCTTCTCTTTCGCTTTTTAAAAATCTGCGGAATCGCGTTGCTTTCCGTTATTCTCTTGCTTTTCCTGGCACCCTACCTGTTTCCAGACACTGTCGGTAAACAAATCAAACAATGGACCAATCACTCCATACGGGGGGAATTAAATTTCAGTAAGGCACGTTTGTCTTTTTTTACTCATTTCCCCTCACTGACTTTGACCCTCTATGATGTTGACTTAAAAGGTTCAGCCCCCTATCAACAGGACACCTTGTTGTCAGCACAAAAACTGGGATTCGGCGTAAACCTGCAAAAATTAATTTTTAATCACCAGGTCTCCATCAATAAAATTTATCTGAACGATGCCTTTATCCATGTGCTGGTAAATGAAGCAGGTTTGGCAAATTACAATATTTATCAACCCGACTCTGCCCAGACATCAACCACCCCATCAGACTCGACCGCTTCCCTGCACCTGGAAAAAATAGTGATAAAAGACAGCCGCTTGGACTACAACGACCTGTCCGTACCTATGCAAATTCAAGCAGAGCATCTTTACTACGAAGGAACGGGCGACCTGAGCAAGTCCATTTTCGATCTGCAATCTCATCTTCAAACGGATTCCATCAATTTTACCCTCAATCACCAACCCTATGTTCGGCGCAAGGCTTTTGATGCAGTGCTGACCACTCGCGTAAATACAAAAACTCTTGCCTTGATTTTTGAAAAAATCAAACTCCGGGTCAATAAACTTAATCTTGAGCTGACTGGGAAACTGGATTTTCTAAAAAATGGTTATGATATCCAATTGGCGCTTTCTTCTCAAAAGGCAGAACTGTCTCAGTTGATAACCATTTTCCCTCCCCAATATCTGGACTGGCTTCGCCAAACTACAGTACGGGGAACCGTAGATCTTTTTACCACACTCAAAGGAAAATATATTGCTTCTACGGGAGAAATGCCGGATTATGGTCTGCAACTCTCGGTCCACGACGGCTATATTGCTTATCAAAACGCGGCATTACCGTTGAGCAGTCTTGCCATAAAAGTCGGACTGGAAATGCCTTCCCTGAATCCAGAAAAAATACATTTACGCCTCGACTCCTTCAGATTTAACTTGGACAAAGATCTCTTTCAAGGTCGATGGGAAAGCACCGGACTCAGTGAACCCGAAATCCATACCCGGATCCATGCGGGCATTGACCTCAAGAATTTAAAAAAAGCCTTGGGATTCACGCGGTATGATCTCCAAGGACAATTGCAGTTGGACTTGATGGCTGAGGGGAGGTATTCAAAAAAAATCATCCAGCGTTCGTTCAGAAAAAAAGATACGGTACTGGCCAGTATTCCTGCTTTTGATCTGAAAGGCAGTCTAAAAAATGGTCTGATTAAATACGAGGGAGTACCAGAGCCTGTTCGGGATATTTTTTTGCTCCTTCAAGCCTCCTGCAAAGATCATGACTACCGGCATGCCTTCTTCCAGGTCGATAGCCTGCATGCCGTTGCTTTGAACAATTATTTGGAAGGCAGGGGAATCGTCCACGCGTCGGTGGATTTTCCGATGGATTTGAGCCTGCGGGGAGTTATCAACCTGGCAGACATTCAACGGGTTTATCCCCTGGACAGCTTGCGACTTTCGGGCCTGCTCAAAATCAATTTGAACAGTACCGGTAAATATGCTCCCGAGCATCATATGTTTCCAAAAACAAATGCCAGTTTGTCTTTGGAAAACGGATTTATCCAAACCAAGTATTATCCACATCCCATTGAAAAAATCAGTATAGAAGCAAGTGCGCTGGATGAACGGGGTGATTTGAGTGGCTTATCGCTCACGGTAAAACCATCCGGTTTACGTTTTGAAGACAAATCGTTCTCCTTTCAAGGGATGATGAACAATTTTGATGACCTGGCCTATGACCTCTCGGTCCATGGAGAACTTGACCTCGGACGGATTTACCAGGTTTTTGACAGCCGGGATGCCTCGCTCACGGGACTCATCCGAGTCCGCGCACATTTTAAAGGAAAACAAAGCGACGCAACCGGCGGAAATTATGGGGCCTTGAACAACTCCGGCGATCTCTCGGTAGAAAACCTGCAATTCACCAGCGAGCTGTTTCCGAAACCTTTTCATGTCAGCCAAGGAAAGTTCAGGTTTGACCAGGACAAAATGTGGTTCGAAACATTTTTGGCAGCCTATGGAAAATCTGATATCCAGCTGGACGGATTTGCAGAAAATGTGATCAATTATGTTCTTGCAAAAAACGCGGTATTGAAAGCCCATTTCAACCTGTCATCAAAAAATATTGACCTGAATGAATTTTCAGCATTTGCCGGATCCGCCCCTTCTTCCCATCCTGGAACTGAACCCGCTCCCGGCGTAATATTGGTACCCACCAATTTGGATCTGACGCTAAAGGCCGAAGCAGAAAAAATCGAATACACGGATATTACTTTGAGTAATTTCCAGGGGGGTGTAAACATATCCGGAGGCGGCATAACCCTGTCTGAAACCGGCTTTGAGCTGATTGGTTGTCAGGTAGCCATGAGTGGAAAATATGTTCCCCTCAATCCACTCAGTTCCAGTTTTGAATATTCGTTGCAAGCAAAAGAATTTGATGTGCAAAGAGCCTATCATGAAATAAAATTATTTCATGATCTGGTCAGCTCAGCCCAGCACGCTTCGGGCATCATTTCAGTGGATTATTCAATCAGTGGAAAATTGAATGAAAAAATGTACCCCGTTTATCCATCTCTGAAGGGTCAGGGGGTATTGAGTGTAAAAAAATTAAAATTCAACGGATGGAAATTGTTTAATACCGTAAGCAGCGAATCAGGAAAAACCGAATTAAAAGACCCTGATTTTTCTAAAATCGACCTGAAATCCTCCATAAAAAACAACCTCATCACCATCGAAAGACTGAAATTCAAAACCGGTGGCTTCCGGATACGCTTTGAAGGGCAAACTTCCTTTGACAATAAAATAAATTTCAAAATGCGGATCGGCCTTCCTCCTTTGGGTATCATCGGTATTCCTTTGCGTGTTACCGGTAGTTCCGATAATCCAAAAATTAAGCTGGGCAAATCAGATACCGATCCTTTGCAGGAGAAAGAAGAATAACCGGCAATTTTAAACGGTTACCGGTACTGAATCAGTGTGGGTTGCGTAAGGGCAAAAATGGGGAAATTAAACGCTATCACAGAAGTGATGGAAATATACAAACCCTTGGGGCCATAATAAGAATTATAGGTATGGTCGACATCAGGTTGGTAACTGGCTGAGATTTGGAGCGTATTAAAGGAAAGATTTTCATTTCTGATCTGGCAACCCAGGGTAAATCCAGTATAAAACGGGCTTTTAAAAATAACGTCTTTCTGAGAAGCCAGCATCGATGCCTGTAAGAGCAAATAGAAATTAAATTTAAATCCGTACACGCTGATGGGACTGTAATAATTTGTCTGGGCACTTAAATTCAACCGTTGAAAATTGTTATACAACGTGTTTCTATAACCGTAAATGCCGTTTTCTTTATTGATGTTGAGGGGCATAGACTGGTACACGACGGGATTGAAGCAAATCAGGTAGTCTGCATGCAGGAATTCGCGCATTTTCTGTCCTTTGAATCTGAACAGATTGCTGTAATAATCGGTAGCGATGTGCAAAACGGCATCCTGCGACTGCTCATGTTCCCAAAATCCACCGAGTCCTATTGTCGTGCTGATCAGGTTTTTGCCCGGCAACCAGTATTTCTGCACCTGGATCGCCGTATAAGGTCTTCGCAAACTGTCCCAGTAGTCGAATGCAAAAGTAGCTGAATAGGTATAACCCATGGGAATATCCTCGGTTCTTCCGAATCCGAAAAAATAATTGGTTTTGAAGAAGTCCTGGTGATAAACGACAAACTGTCCCATGATAAATCGATGGTTGTTAAAATTCGACACCGTATCGAGTTCCGGCTGAGAGGGACGTTTGGTAAAATTCATATTGAAATGCCTGAATTCAATACCGAAATTCGGATCCTCGCTGTTGTATCCGGTCTTTTTATACTGGTTGGTAAAATTATAACCACCCCAATAGTCGATCAGGTTGTATTGGTAGTTGCGATAAGCAGAATCTGGCAGGTTGAAGATGTTCACCGACTTATTTACCGACAGCGTCAGGCCACCCGTCAGGCTGGCCCAGGTGCTATACAGGGGGCGGTTGATGGTGATGTAGGCAGAATTTTCGTATTGACCCGTATCCACATCCGGCTTGTCATTTAACATGGTATATCCCACTGCGACATCGGCGAAAGATCCGGCGACATTGTATTTTGTATAACTGGCCCCTGTCCGCCATTGGGGTGTATAGAGATTATCCCAGCTGAATCCAAGGGCCACTTTTTGTCCAGCTCCGAGCAGATTGTTGTTGAATACGGTCGCCGAGGCTTGCGTATTGTTAAAGGCAGTAATTGAACTTCCGTATTCAAATACATCTTTGGTCAACACGACAATATCGATCGAGTCATTGTTTTCATAGCTATTGATCACATAGATACGGGCGTCTTGAATAAAGGGCAAACGGCGCAAATAACGTTCATTGTCAACCAGCTTATAGGCGTTCACCGTGTCCCCCTCTCTGAAAAAGAGCGATTGTTTGATCACCCAGGTTCGGGTATCATAATGAAGCTGGTTGGCAAAGCGAATCAATTTTGAAGGAACCACTGTGGTATCTTCGATGGTCGTACCGAATACTTTTAGCTGATTATAATATACATACCGGATTTGTTTGCCGCCATAGACATCGAAACTGTGTTCTCTGTTTTTTAAAATCAGCACTGTCTGATATGGCCGGCTGCATATTGGTGCGCGCTAATTTTTTGAACAGGGAGTCCCTTTGTTGTTGGTCGGTGATGATATTTAAATACTTGACGATATTGCTCCGTTTCTTGGGTGTTTCGCTTGAAACCGGAGGTTTGGGAACGGTATCGGCCTGGATAAAAACACCAATACCATTCCCGGCTTTCAGGCCTGAAAAAATGCCCAAAAGCAAAGACAGTAAGACAAATCGATAAATAATATGCAAAAATGTATTCAAAATTCTTCGCGCTGCTCTTTAGTCTTCATACCCGGTGGTGCCAACATTTTTTTCGACAGGAAGGTAAGGCAATGGCTCTTAGCCAGTGAAATTCAACCGAAATAAACCCAAATCCAGGGATTCCCAAAATTATTTTGAAAAATTAGCATACCCGTTTCGTTTTCAAAATCTTAACAAGTAATAATCCAGGCCGTCCGGCGTTAGAATTCAGGCTGTTTTTGTGGTTTTTCATGCCTATTTTTATTGGATCTGCACCTAAACTGACTCTTCCATGGTCCGAGCGCTGACAGCGTTTTTTATACTGACTTTCCTTAGCTGGAACGCTTCCGGACAGCTCCTCCGCTCGGAACCCCGCCTTAAAAATGGGTTTCTACCGTCCGCCAGCAGTCTCTTAAACCACAAAATAAACCACCCCCTTTGGCAATCCACGCGTTTGGGGGATGACTACTTCGTCCTGGTTCAAATGAACAAGATTGCCAACCCCGAGGACAAAGAGGCCCTGCAAAACCAGGGTATCCGCCTGGTCTCCTACCTTTCGGCAAAAACCTATCTGGCCATTTTTAAACAGGCTCCCACGCCAAGGGCGGCTGCCGATATGGGTATCTTAAATATTTATGCCATCCCCGCTTCCTTGAAGTGGAATGCCGGCTTGGGCAAAGAATTGGGAAAGACAAATCATGACTTCCTGGCCGTGGGTTGTTATCCCATAGACAAGCGCCAGATAGAATCCTTACTGAAAGCAGCCGGTGCGGAAATCGTTGAAACAAAAATTAAACCCGATCATATTTGGTTTGTCCGGGCCACCCTTCCTGGAATGGAAAAACTGGCCCAACTGCCTTTTGTCAGCTCCATCACGCCCATACACCTGGAAGACGTTGCCTTGAACTATCATAGTCATGCCTTACACAGTGTGAACGCACTCTGTACACCCGTCGGCAGAAATCTCCTGGGAGAAAATCTGGTACTGGGTATAGGAGACAATGCAGATCCTTCGACCCACATCGATCTGGCAGGAAAACTCATCATGCGTACCGATGAACCGGTCAATGACCATGGCACGCATACCAGTGGGACTTTAGTAGGAGGAGGTATATTAAATCCACTCTATACTGGAATGGCTCCCAGGGCCAGACTGGTCGTCAACGATTTCAGCAATATTATTGTAAACAGTCCGACCTATGTGGCCGATTATCAAATGCCGCTTTCCAACAATTCCTATTACAACGGAGCGGCTGGTTGTCCTGGAGATGGGGATTACAATGCCTTGAGTAATTATGTGGATTCGCAAATGATTGCATTTCCCAAACTACTGCATGTATTTGCGGCGGGCAATGACGGTTACAATATCTGTAGTCCTTATACACAATCTTTTGCCACCATCAAATCCGGATTTCAAACGGGAAAAAATATCCTGACCGTCGGATCCATGTTCTATGGTACCTACGTAACCGGGGGAGGTTCCAGCTGCGGACCCACCAACGACGGTCGCATAAAACCGGAAATTGTCGCCAGCGGTGTAGACGTTACCTCCACAACGCCCTACAATACGTATGGTTCGATGAACGGAACCAGCATGGCCAGTCCCACTGCAGCGGGTATTCTGGCCCTGATTGTGGAGCGGTATAAACAATTGCATGGTGGCCTCTATCCCGACGCTGCTTTGTTAAAAGCCCTGGTAACCAACAGTGCAGACGACCTCGGAAATCCAGGACCTGATTTTACTTTCGGATTTGGCATGATCAACGCAAGGACTACCGTGGAAGCCCTGGAGCAAAATCATTATTTCAGTGGGGCACTTACAAACAATGGCACCCAGTCGTTTACCATCCCTTCTTTACCTGCGGGGACCTACCAACTCAAAGTATTGCTGTATTGGGCGGATGCGCCTGCTCAGCCGATGGCTGCCACCGCGCTTGTCAATGACCTGGATCTACAGGTCTCTGATCCTTCCGGCACCGTGCACCTGCCCATGATCTTGGACCCTTCACCTGCTGGTGTTTCCGCCAATGCAAAAGAAGGAGCAGACCATATCAACAACATTGAGCAGGTCGTTATTACCAACCCACCAGCCGGCAACTATACACTCAGTGTAAACGGCGGTTCAGTTCCCGTTGGACCCCAACCCTTTTATCTCGCTTATGAAATCATTCAACCATCGGTTGCCCTGGAATATCCTTTCGGAGGAGAAACCTGGGTACCCGGACAAACGGAAATCATTCGTTGGAGCGCTTATTCCGGAGATCCCAATACCTTTTCCCTGGAGTATTCTCCGGATGGAGGAACCACTTGGAATATGATCAACAATGCCATCTCTTCTACCAGTCGTTCTTACAGCTGGGTCGTGCCGTCTATCGTAACCAACCAGGCACTGGTTCGAATAACGAGAAACATCGCGGGATATCAGGACAAGAGTCACTATCCTTTTACAATTCTGAATCAGCCCGTCCTAACGGTCACCAATACCTGCCCTGGATATGCTCAATTGAGTTGGAACAGTATTGCCGGCGCCGATTCTTTTGATATCTTAAAACTGGTGGGTGATACGATGCAGGTTTTTGCCCATACGACCGATACCACCTTTTTATCCACCCCACTCGATCAAACTACCAGTTACTGGTTTGCAGTTCAGGCTGTCCATAGTGGTACCGGTGGCAGGCGTTCGGTCGCGAGGAATATTATTCCCAACACGGGTACCTGTGCCGGGACGGGATTGGACAATGATCTGATCCTGGATTCCGTTCTTTCTCCCTTAAATGGGCGTCAGTTTACAAGTACTCAGCTGGGCATTCAGCCCATCAGTCTGGAAGTGAGAAACCCGGGTAGCCTTGCTACCGTCGCTCCGATCAGTTTTTCATTTCAGGTGAATGGTTCTGCTCCCGTAACGGAAATATCCGCTACTTCCCTTGCTGCCCATTCTACCAACACCTTTACCTTCTTACCTGCCAATAGTTATGATTTTTCAGCCCCAGGCGTTTATAATATCAAGGCCTGGGTTCATTATGGCGCCGATACCATTCCCGGAAATGATACCATCCAAACTAGGATCAAAAACCTCAGAAACGATGCCCTCCTACTGAATCCATCCTACACTGAAAGTTTTGAATCGGCTACCGATCAGTCTTACAATTACGCTACTCGTGGACTGGACAGTCTTGACCGCTCAGATTTTTCCAATTCTGTATCCAACGGAAGACTGAATACTTTTTTCAATAGCGGATTTGCCAGAACAGGCGTCCGAAGTATTTTACTAGATGTTACGGAGCAGGGTATATCAGCGGCTGATTCGCTGACCAACACCTTTAACCTTTCCAATTATTCGACGTCGGATCAGATCTGGCTTGACTTGTATTTTAAAAAGCAGTCCGTGGTTCCCGGATTACCCGGAAATCAGATTTGGATTCGGGGAAACGATCAGGCGGCTTGGCTACCAGTGAAAAACCTGGGAGATCCCACGGATCTACCTGGCAATTATATCAAACTCAACCTGGATCTGACCGGTCTGCTGGCTGCGGCCGCCCCGGTTCAGACGATCAGCAGCAGCTTTCAGGTCAGGTGTGGTTCAGAAGGAAAAACGCCTGCTGGTTCTTCCAATCCCATGGCCCTTCCGGGAGGTGGCATTAGTTTCGATGATTTTATATTGACCCGTGCCCAAAATGATATCGGCATGCAAGCCCTTCTTCAACCCAGTGTGAAAGGTATTTGTTCGCTTGGAAATGCTGAAAAAATTACCGTACTCATCCGCAACTACGGAACCATTCCGCAAATGAATTTCCCCGTAACCTTTGTGGTAAATCAGGATACCGTAACCGAGATGATAGCCCTTCTGCCTGCAAAAGACAGCCTACAGTATACCTTCATGAAAACCGTCGATATGTCTGCTTATCAGACCTATCATATCAAAACCTGGGTTTCTAATCCGACGGACAATTACCGGAACAACGATAGTTCCAGCGACTACAATATCCAGACAACGCCTTTGATCAGCCATTATCCCTATCTCGAAGGATTCGAAAACAACAATGGCTATTGGTACAGCGGAGGATTAAACGACAGCTGGCAATGGGGAAAACCGGCCAAGACGGTTATTCATAAAGCTGCCAATGGCACCAATGCCTGGGTTACCAATCTGACGGGAAATTATAACGACAACGAATATTCGTTTTTATATTCACCCTGTTTTGATCTGACAAGTCTGACCAGGCCGGTTTTAAGCTTCAGCCATATTTTTCAGACCGAAGACGATTGCAATTGCGATTATCACTGGGTAGAATACAGTCTTGACGATTCTGCCTGGACCATCCTGGGAAACAGTGTATCGGGTGTCAACTGGTACGACGCCTCTATTCCCGAAGCTTGGCAAAAATCTGATCCCCACTGGCATGTCTCCAGTTACGACATTCCTGTGACCCCGCCTAAAATCCGTTTTCGGATCGTCATGTATTCTGACCCAGGAACAAACTATGAAGGAGTGGGTATTGACGATATTCATGTTTTCGAAAAAGCACCGGTGTTTTCCGACAGCCTGACAACTACGATGGTTCAGCCAGTGAGCGGCTCCAGCTGGGTTGATTTTGATGAAAATGGAAAAAGAATCTTGTCCGTTAATTCTGGCGGTCAGGACCTGGGAAATACCAAACTTACCCTGTACCGGGATACGGCTACCATCCGGGACACTGCCGGACAGTATTATGGACAAAGAAACTGGGTGATTCAGACCACCAACCCTCCTGGTAGCGAAGTACAGGTCCGTTATTATTTCTCTGATTCAGAAGCCAATAAACTGATCAATGCCACTGGATGCAGCGCCTGCTTGAATATAGAAGATGCCTATTCGGTTGGCATCACCCAATACAACAGTCCAAAAATATCAGAAGAGGACAGCAGCCTGCAGAACAATTTTCTGGGAAGCTATCTATTTCATCCCTCACAAAAGGATGTACAAATCATTCCCTACGACAATGGATATTATGCGGAAACCCGGGAACAGGGATTTGGGGAATGCTGGATGAACGGAGGAGGTAAGAACCAGGACCATCCGCTGGCCGCCTGGTTGAAAGATTTTACCGCCACCCTGTCTAGTGGTATGGGCATCCTGACCTGGGTCAGCTGGCAGGAAGTAAATTCTACCAAATACCTGGTTGAAAAAAGCCGGGATAGCCTGCAATTTGTTCCCATTGGCACGGTTCCCTCCCAGCCACACCTGGACTCTGTTCAGTCTTATTCTTTTACAGACCAGGGCCTCTGGAACGGAAGCAACTATTACAGACTGGTCCTATATTTTCAAAACGGGGATAGCCTGGTCTCACCGGTCCAAAAGCTGGATTTTGCATCGGCCCCGGATTCTGTCCAGGTATTCCCCAATCCGACTTCCGGCGATTTGACCATCAAAACCCCTTCGACCTGCCGGGAAATACAGATATTTGATGTACTGGGCAGAAAAATGATGGACCGGGCCGTATCCGGGACGGTTGAACAGGTATCCATTGGCTCCTTTTCACCGGGTGTTTATTTTCTTAAGTTGTTCACAGACAGTGGAAATAAACTCATAAAACTGGAAAAAAGATAGGAGAAATGTGCTTGAAACGCACTACCTTTGCCGACTATTTAAAAAAGTGCTCATGAACAGCCGCAGAGAATATGAACTTGCGTTTGTGGGACTAAAGCCCGGAATTCATGCGTATGAGTATAAAATAACAGATCGGTTCTTTGAGGCATATCAGCAACAGGATTTTTCAGATTGCCAGGCGGAGGTAAAGCTCTTTCTGGAGAAAAATCTGGGGTTTATGTTGTTGCGGTTTGAAGTCACAGGGAAACTGAATGTTTTTTGTGATCGGTGCGGAAATCCCTTGCCGTTGGATCTGTGGGATGAATTCCATTTGATCGTCAAACTGGTGGAAGATCCCGAACTGATGAACCAGGAAGAAGAGGATCCGGATGTGTATTATATATCCAGAACAGAATCCCATCTTCACCTGGCAGACTGGATCTATGAGTTCATTAACTTAAGCATTCCCGTACAGCGGATGTGTAAGGAAGATGAAATCGGAGGACCTAACTGCAATCCGGAAGTTTTGGCTATGCTCAAAAAAATGGATGCCAGTGCCTCTCAGGTGGAGAACCCGTTATGGAAAGGACTTGAAAAGTTCCGGAACCCGGAATAGTTTATAGATTTAAAAATTGATGAGTCATGCCAAATCCCAAAAGGAGACACTCGCAGCAGCGGAGTGCAAAAAGAAGGACGCATTACAAAGCTTCTAAGCTGACCCTGAGCAAGGATTCAGCTACAGGCGAATTGCACGTGCGCCACCGGGCACATGTAAGCGAAGGAAAATTATTTTACAAAGGCAAAGTTGTTTTGGAGAAAGCGCCATAGAATAATTTTTCATAGCTTATAATGTAATCAACTGGATGAATATTGCATTGGATATGATGGGCGGAGATTTCGCACCGGAAGAACTGGTGAAAGGAATCCGCGATTATATGTCAGATAACCCTCCGGCAACCGTTTCTTTGATCGGTGACGAGCAGAAGCTATTACCCCTGCTTGCCCAATATAAGATCCCAGCGAAAACCTACCGGCTGATTCCTTCAACCGAAGTAATCGAAATGCACGAGCATCCCTTAAAAGCGCTTAAGGGAAAACCCAATTCTTCCATCTCGGTTGGATTTCATTTGCTTTCCACAGGAAAAGTAGATGCATTTATAAGTGCGGGCAATACCGGCGCCATGCTGATCGGGTCTTTATATACCATTAAACCCATCGAAGGAATTTTGCGACCGACGATCGGTACCATCGTTCCGATGGAAAACGGCGCCACCGGTCTATTATTGGACGTGGGTGCCAACGCCGATTGCAAAGCAGAACACCTTAATCAGTTTGCTACCCTGGGTTCCCTGTATGCCAAAAATATTCTAGGGATAGAAAAACCCCGGGTTGGATTGATTAACATCGGTGAGGAAGAAGGCAAGGGCAACGTGCTGGCCCAGGCAGCCTATCCCCTGCTTAAAGAAAACAACCAGATCCATTTTATCGGAAACGTAGAAGGAAGGGATGTATTCCTGGACCATGCCGACGTGTTGGTTTGCGAAGGCTTTACAGGCAATGTAATCCTGAAACTGGCCGAATCTCTCCATGGAATTATGGAACGCCAGAACGTACATACCGAATATTTTGACCGATTTAATTTTGAAGATTATGGGGGTACCCCGGTACTGGGTGTAAACAAACCCGTCATCATTGGCCACGGCATCTCTCGCGCAAAAGCCTATAAGAATATGCTGCTCCTGGCACAAAAGATGATTGAGACCCAACTTTTGGAGAAAATGGCGCTCTCATTCAAAGCTTAAAAATAGGCTACCGGCTCATAAGCCGGATTCTGTTCTACTGCCATCATTTATCTGGCCCTTTCATTGCTGAAAGGATCTAGCTGCCTACCCATTCTGCAAAGCATTGCTGCAATAGTGGACGGACCGCCCACTTTCCGATCGCTCGGAAATCAGAATTTACATGGCATTTCAGCATGCAAGGTTTACCCGCAACATGTATTACTACATGAAGCCGTAGGCTTTTACCCTACGTTTTCACCCTTATCCCCATTGACGAGGACGGTTATTTTCTGTGGCACTGTCTGTATCATGATGCCCGTGCATGGATGACCCCGGCTTTTAACCGGTACATGGCCCTTTGCTGTCCGGACTTTCCTTCCTCCGGGCGAACCCAGAGAACGATGGCCCGGCCGGTAGCCCGCGCGAATTTATATAAAACGGAGCGTAAAACCCATCGGTCTTCTCTTGCGGGTTAATCAGGGAGGGAGGCTCGCCGAAGACATCTGAAAAAAAACAGAAACCATTAAAGTCTGAAATCGGCTAACCAATGGGGAAGCTTACAGAAATATCTCCGTCGCACCGTAACCGTATCTGGGATCATACTGGTTGATGAAGGAACGCACTTCCCTTCTGGATTTTAAGATTTCATGAATTTCATCTTTGAGTTTGCCCGTACCCACTCCGTGAATGACGATGAGATTGTGCTGGTGATGGGCGATGGCCAAATCCAGGTATTTTTCCAAAGTATTCAGCTGAAGCGTTAGGATTTCAAAATTGCTCAGGTGTTGCCATTGAGGAACGAGTTTTTCAATGTGCAGATCTACTTCATATTTGGCAGGTTCCAAATGATGGCGTGATTGTTTTGCATCGTAGATCTTGTCTCCCCGTCCCCCGGAAGAATTAAATTCCGATTTATCCTCTTCTAAAACACGGTCTGGATATTTATCAAACAATTTGTAGGCAAAACTCGCTTCGCCTTTTTTTCTGATTTCATCCATTTTTGAAAAGACTTGTTTGGCCCTGAGCCTTAAATTGGTTTCATAGTGTGTCGCCTTGGATTTTTCGGGCTGAAGAAGACTAAAGTCTATTTCAAAAAGTGGCGCGTCATTAAGGTTTTCAAAGGGCATGTCGTGTAAATAAAAATCTTTGGACGCCCCCAACTCATTGGTGAGACTAAAATCCGGTTTCCCGGCGTAACTCAGCTTATATTGGAATACGAGGTTTTTTTCGGTATGATTGACCAGATAGATCTTTAAGCTCTCCACCACTTCATCTCCAAATTCATCCGTATCAGAAACCGGCAGGATCCGCAGCCAGCAGCCATCCATCGGATGCTGTATTTTTTTTGTTTTATCAAGGGGCAGCTGATCTACAAAAGTTTTTGATTTTTTTAGCGGCAGGGATTTTTTTTCGGTAAATCTTTTGAAATACGGAAAATCCAGCTGATCGATATAGGCTGGAAACTTAACTCCCCGCACCTGAACCATTACCATTTTGTCATTGATCATCTCCACGACCTCGGCTTCCTCGTTGGAATGCAAAACCGTTACCTTATCCCCTATTTCAAATTTCATTTTACCGGTATTATGCCCCTGGTCCCCGGCCTGCACTGAAGGATTTCCAGTGACCGGCGGGAAGGGTTAGACCCCAAAATTAGTGGTGTTTTACTCAACATTTCCACCAATTCAGGCGCTCGTCCAGCAATCATTTACGGGTCGGAAAAACTTGGTTTATTCCGCCCGCAAACTTTGAACCGGATTGGTCAAAGCCGCTTTTATACTTTGAAAACTCACGGTAAAAAGGGTAATGGCCAGCGTACCCAGCGCCGTCATCACAAATACCCATCCTGAAATCCCGGTACGGTAATCAAAATTCTGAAGCCAGCGAGCCATCAGAAACCAGGAAAGGGGGGCGGAAATAAAAAACGAAAGAAGCACCAAGCCGACAAATTCTTTGGACAACAAGCCCCAGAGATTAAAAACCGACGCGCCCAGTACTTTGCGGATTCCAATTTCACGAATGCGTTTCTCGGCGACAAAAGAAGCCATGCCAAACAGACCCAGGCAACTGATCAAAATGGCCAGACCCGCAAAGCAGGACGCCAGTTTACCTATCCTTTCTTCATTTTCAAACTTTTTTGCGTACTCCTCGTCTATAAATTGATAAATAAAGGGCGAAGACGGATCGAATTGATGGTATATGGCTCCGATTTTATTTAACGCTTCGTGCATACCTGCTTTTTCATTGATCCGGATATGGATGTGGTCTAGATGGCTCCAGGGCCTGGCATAATAAAAAAAAGTTTGTTTGGGTGTTGCATAGACCGAACGTGAAATCATATTTTTTACCACTCCGATGATATGATAGCGGCCGTTCCCTTTCCATTCAATCCATTCACCAATCGGATTTTTCAATCCCATGTAACCAACGGCTGCTTCGTTGATAATCATGGCTGAGGAATCGGAAAGGATGGAAGGCGAAAAATCACGTCCATCTTTTATCTGCCATCCAACCGTCTTTCCGAAGTCCGCTCCGACCGACATGCTGTTGAATTCTTCCTGAAGTTCAGGATCCTTTCCTTTCCAAAGTAAACCGCTGTTGCCATTATAAATATCGGTAATGGCACTTTCCGATTCCGATACCTGAGATACGGAGCCGGTCTTCAATAATTCATTTCGAAACGCCGGGTACTGCCGGTTGATTTCTTCTGTCTGTAGGGGCAGGATGATGAGCTTGTCTCTGGAATAGCCGACCGGCCGGTCTTTGGCATATTGAATTTGTTGAAAAACGATCAGGGTTCCCACAATCATAACTACGGAAACAGAAAACTGGATTACCACCAGTATTTTCCGGGGAATGGATGCCATACGTCCGGTACGGAACCCTCCTTTCAAAACCATGACCGGATTGAAAGAGGATAGATATAGTGCCGGATAACTTCCAGCTATCAGTCCTGTAACCACACTGAAACCCAAGCCCATTAGCCAAAACCATGGATTTATCCAGGGTATTTGAATTTTTTTATCTGACAGGCCATTGAAAAACGGCATGGCCAACCATACCATCCCCAGCGCAAGCAGGAATGCGAGCATTGCTACCAGACCGGATTCAATATAAAATTGTCCAATCAGGTGTTTTCTCAATGAACCTATGGATTTGCGAATACTGACTTCCTTCGCCCTTTTTTCTGACCGGGCCGTAGAGAGATTCATAAAATTGATACAGGCCAGTAGCAGCACAAATCCTCCAATCAAACCAAATAACCACACATATTTTATGTTGCCGCCCATGTTGACACCATTTTTAAATTCTCCGTATAAATGCCACTGGTTTAACGGATGAAGAAAAAGAACCGGTTTAAACCGGGCATCTTCGTTGTTTCGAATTCGATTCATCTTTGCATCCCGGATGTTCCAGGAAACGGTATTCATCTGTGCGTGATCGGCAATCTGAACCAGGGTCTGGAACCAACTGGCGCCCCATGGATTGTTAAACCGGGTATCATAGTGCTCACTGGCGACCAGGAGTTGCCAAGGCGCAATAAAATGAAGTTCGGAAAAGGAAGAATTTAAAGGAAGATCTTTATAAATACCGGTCACCACCACACTCAATTTGTTGTCAATTAGAATGGGCTTCCCCATGGGATCAGCTGATCCAAACAAATCCCGGGCGGCAGATTCAGAAAGTAAAATCGATGCTGGATTCTTGAGTCCCGAACGGGAGCCCCGGACCATATCCAGGGAGAGCATATCGGTAATACCCGGCTCCATATAATTTCCGCTGACTTTAAGGTGTTTATCCCCGGTCGTTAAAATCCTGCCGGCAGTCCAGGCTGACATGACAACATGTTTGAACTGGCTACCATAACTATTTCTGAGTTCATCTCCCAAAGGGTAAGCTTCCGAGTTCCAAGTCTGTATTTCACGGTTGATGGATTGGTTTTGCATAACGGCTGCAATTCGATCGCTATTGGGAAAACTCTTGTTGAAGGAAATTTCATCCCATATCCAAAATCCAATCAGCATGGCCACGGCCATGCCAACAGACAAGCCACCGATATTGATCACGGAAGAAACACGGTTCCTCGTCAGGTTGCGCCAGGCAACAGTAAAATAGTTTTTAAGCATGGAATCGTTTTAATATTGAGATAGATGGGTAAGCAGGCAATAATGGTATGGTCGTTCACCGTCAATTATTTGTTGCATGGGACCTGGTAATATAAAAGCCGCAGGGGTGAAATGCGGGGCATTGGGACGACCAACCGACGATCCTTTCGCGGACACCAAATGACCGAATGCGCACAGTTTTGCAGGGGACCCGTTCCATTAATTGTTTGATTCATAAGAAGATAAGTTATGGCATTTTAATTGAACCTTCTTACCGGTTGAATTCTACTGGAAAAGGAGCTCGTGCTCCTGAAGAGACTAAAATAAATCCCTTGATAAAAAATTACCTCCTGGTCGCCTGGCGCAACCTGCTCAGAAATAAAGCCTTTTCGTTTTTGAATATCTCAGGCCTGGCGATTGGTATGGCCAGTGCCGTCCTGATCCTGCTCTGGATCCAAAACGAAGTGAGTTATGACCGGTTTCACAAAAACAAAAATACCCTGTATGAAGCCTGGAATAAAGGGGTGTTCGATGGCAAATTAAACTGCTGGGACAACACACCGAAAATATTGGGACCCACCTTCCTGAAAGACTATCCAGAAGTCGAGCAAATGACCAGAAATTACAGGGGTTGGTTTGTCACTTCTGCCGGTGATCGGAAATTTTCGAGCGAATACCTGATTGTTGATCCGGCTTTTCTGAGCATGTTCAGCTTTCCTTTTATTCAGGGAAATCCCAAAACAGCGTTGAACAACCTTTATTCGATTGTGATCACTGAAAAAATGGCGAAGAAGATGTTCGGTACCGAAGACGCCATGAATAAGCAGATCAAAATTGACAGCAACAATTTTACCGTGACAGGAGTTCTCAAAGACCTTCCTACCAATACACGATTTAGTTTTGAATACCTGCTTCCTTTTCAAATCATGAAAAAACTGAATTTCGATGACAACAATTGGGACAATAATTCGGTCAATACCTTTGTTCAACTGAGACCACAAACCAATCCGGAAGTATTCAATGCCAAAATAAAAAACATCAGCCAGTACAATTCGAAGGGAAAGGTGAAAGAAGAGATTTTTCTTTATCCGCTGACCAGACTGAATTTATATGGCAGCTTTGTAAATGGTAAAGAGTCCGGAGGAGAAATTGAAACGATCCGGTTATTTATGGTGATAGCGGCCTTCATCCTGCTGATCGCCTGCATTAATTTCATGAACCTGAGTACGGCAAGAAGTGAAAAAAGAGCCAAAGAAGTCGGCATTCGCAAAGTCTCAGGTGCTTATAAATCTTCCCTGGTGCTGCAGTTCCTCGGTGAATCGATGCTGATCGCAGCTATTTCTGGTGTACTCGGACTCTCCCTTGTCCAGCTTTTTCTTTCTCCTTTTGATCTTTTGATCGGCAAAGAATTAACGCTTCCCTATGCCAATGCCTGGTTTTGGTTCTATGCCCTCGGCTTTGTTTTCATCACCGGTGTCCTGGCTGGAAGTTACCCTGCATTTTTCCTTTCTTCCTTCAAACCCGTCAACGTATTGAAAGGAAAAATTAAAAACTCAAGTGCGCTGGTGACACCCCGCCGGATACTGGTTGTATTGCAATTCAGTTTTGCCATTATTCTGATTATATGTACCCTGGTGGTAGTAGAGCAAATCAGCTTCGCAGAGAAAAGGGATACGGGTTATGACCGCAGCCAGCTGGTATTTCATTTTGCTACCGGCAATTTGAATAAAAATTTTCATCTGGTTAAAGATGAATTGATTCAATCGGGCATTGCCACGTTGGTAAACCGGACAAGCTGGCCGCTTACGGAGGTCTGGAGCGACACCTGGGATATCACCTGGCAGGGAAAATCTCCTTTCGATAAAACCGATTTTTTCCGTTTCAGCACCGATGAAAATCTGGTAAAAACAGCCGGCCTGCAATTGCTGCAGGGTAGAGATATGGACCTGAAAATGTATCCCACAGATTCAACCGCTGCCTTGTTAAACGAAAGCGCCTTGAAGACCATGGGATTTAAAAACCCCATCGGGCAGGTAATTTCTGATTATGGAAGAACTTTTCATGTGATCGGGGTCGTTAAAAACTTTATACTTACTTCTCCGTTTGATCCCGTTGCTCCCATGGCTATAGAAGGCATTACTTCCACTACAGGATTGAATGTGATCAATGTCAAACTCGCGGCAGGCACCAACGTGACGGAAGATCTGAACAAAATGGGAGAGATATTGAAAAAATACAATCCTGAATATCCTTTTGAATATCATTTTGTGGATGAGGCTTATGCCCGAAAATTCGCCGATACCAAGAAAACCGCTACCCTGGCGGCCTTGTTTGCCGGATTGACTATCTTAATTTCCTGTCTGGGATTATTTGGTCTGGCTTCCTTTATGGCCCGTCAGCGTTCCAAAGAAATTGGCGTAAGAAAGGTATTGGGAGCCTCCGTATTAAATCTTTGGAAAATGCTATCTAAGGACTTTCTGATGCTCGTCCTTATTGCGCTTTGTGTTTCCATACCCGTGGCCTATTATTTTATGCATCAGTGGCTACAGGACTTCGAATACCGGGCACCGCTTTCCTGGTGGATATTTGTTGCAGCCGGTGTGGGCGCCATGGCACTCACGCTGCTGACGGTGAGTTATCAATCGATTTCAGCAGCATTGGAAAATCCGGTCAACAGCCTCAGATCAGAATAATTACTTTTAAACCCCCGGGATGATGGACTTTAAACGATCCATCTGGACAAATTATATGAATTTTCTGACCAATATCCATTTCACCGTTGTCGCTATTTCTTTTAAAATAACTCTATGCTGAAGAATTATCTCACGATCGCCTGGCGCAATCTGACCAAACACAAACTGTATTCTGCCATCAATATCGTCGGCCTCTCGATTGGTATGGCTGCCTGTGTGGTCATTGCCCTGTTCGTTTATTATGAGAGAAGTTTTGACCGAATGCATTCAAAAAATATTTACCGGCTAAACGAAGTGCAGAAATATCCAGGCATGTTGTCTGCACAAAAAGTGGCTCTTTCGATGTTTCCAATGGGTCCCAGCCTTAAAAATGAATTCCCCGAAATCCTTAATTATACCCGTGTACACTGGCAGGATGACTTTCAAATGACTTTTGGAGAAAAGAGAATCTACTATAAGCATACCTATTATGTGGATACTTCCTTTTTATCCATATTTGATTTTCCCCTGGTAAAGGGCAACCGGCTCGAAGTATTAAAAAAACCAAACAGCGCCGTGCTGACGGAGTCAGGCGCCAAAAAACTTTTTGGTAGCGCCGATCCCATCGGCAAAACCATCACCCATTATTCCGGCGATACGGTTTCCTTTACTGTAACCGGAATCATGAAGGATATTCCGGATAATTCCCAGTTTCAATTCGAGGCCCTTTTTTCCTTTAGTTCCGTTTTCAATCCGGATTGGATGAACAACTGGGGTGGGAACTGGTTAAATACCTACTTCGAACTGGCGCCTGGAACCAATGTCACAGCCATGACCAAAAAATTTCCTGCATACCTCAAAAAACATATGGCGCAGGGCGATCAATGGAAGTTTTATGAACTGTTCCTGCTTCCCCTGCAAGATGTTCATTCCAATTCCGCCGATATCGGTCTGGATTACCTGAACTACCAAAAATTTGATAAGAATTATACCAATATTTTCGTCATCATCGCCCTGATCGTTTTGAGTATTGCCTGCATCAATTTCATGAACCTCTCTACGGCCCGATCATCGGAAAGAGCAAAAGAAGTGGGAATCCGCAAATCCATCGGCGCTCAGCGGTTTCAACTCGGTATTCAGTTTCTCGGAGAAACCGTACTGCTGTCTCTGATCGCGCTGATGCTGGCTACGGTGTTGGTTTTTCTGGTACTGCCTTATATTGAAAACCTAAGTCAAAGAAATCTCCAACCCCTGCTTTTTGAGCACAGCGGCATCCTCTTGTCCATTTTGATCGGGTCCATTTTGGTGGGAATTGTATCGGGAATTTATCCGGCCATCTATCTTTCTTCCTTCCAACCTTCCAAAGTTTTAAAGGGAGGAGCGGTGACCACAAACAAGAAAGCAAACTTTAGGAATATCCTGGTAGTAGGCCAATTTGTAAGTGCGATTTTCCTGATTATCTCCACCATTTTTGTTTTCAGGCAACTGGATTTTATGCAGAAAAAGGATCCGGGATTTGTCCGCGATCATATGATCACCCTTACCCTGGATGATATCACTTATCGGAAATATGATTTACTAAAAACCCAGCTCTCAGCCAGTCCGCTGGTGGCCGGTGTTACGGCCTGCCGGGATCAATTGGGTGGACACCTGGATCAGACAGGGGTAGAATTTAAAGGAGACGGCCCCACCCGTCAACTTTCCACTACCATTCTGATGGTTGACCCCGATTATATGCAGGTTTATAAATTGAAGCTGGCCTACGGCAGGGATTTTTCTCATGAAAAACAAGCCAATGGCCGGGAGTATATCCTGAACGAAAGACTGGCTTCGGAGTTATTAAAAGACAATCCCAAGGCAGATATGGCTTCCCTGATCGGAAAGCAATTCGGATTTGATTCTTTGGGCAGAATAGTAGGTATTGCCAAAGATTTCAATTTCAATTCCCTTCACTATAAGATTGAAACCATTTTTCTTTACAATCAAAAGGAATGGGGATTTGGAACCCTTTCCGTGAAAGTAAATGGCGATAAAGCAGATCAGGCGCTTGCGCTCATTCAAAAAGTATGGCAGGAAAACTTCCCGGGTCATCCCCTGCAATATCAATTCCTCGATGATCACTTCAAGGAAGTCTACCGGACCGATTCCCAGATCACTCAAATGGTGGGTATCCTGGCTTTCCTGGCCATATTGATCTCCTGTTTGGGTTTATTCGGACTTGCCTCCTATTCGGCTGAAAGAAGAATCAAAGAAATTGGTGTACGCAAAGTACTTGGAGCCTCCATGACCAGCATCGTCGCTTTGTTATCCAAACATTTTGTCAAACTCGTCATCATCGCCAATGCGATCGCCTGGCCACTGGCCTGGTATAGTGTGAACCGGTGGATGCAGGACTATGCTTACCGGCTGGAAATGAGTTGGTGGGTATTTGTTTTATCCGGCGTGGCGGCTCTTGCCATTGCACTGATCACAGTAAGCTTTCTGGCAATGAAAGCTGCGGCTGCCAATCCGGTGGAAAGTTTGAGATCAGAATAATGGTTTGTTTTTGCTGATAAAAGGCTTCCATTAAACAAGACCTGAAAAATTTAAACATGAAAACAGAAAATCCTGTTTGCGGTTTCCTTTAACCGGGCCTGTCGGCAAGCTTGCTTTTCCTTCTTCCATAAAGCAAATAAATAGAAAGTCCGAGTCCCATCCAGATGAAGAAAACCATCCAGCTTTTCGCCGGGATCTCAATCATGAGGTACAAACAAAACAAAACGCCGAAGACAGGAATCACGGAATAATTGCGGACAAAGGTCAGGAAAGTAATATAGATGGCAGCAACTAGAAAGGTAAGGAACAAAATTTCCTGGTAGGATTCGGCATTCAGATTGGATAGAGCATCCAGGATGCGGTGACGGGAGAGCAACATAAATGCCAGAAGACAAACCGGGATGATGTATTTACCATTCAAATAAGGTATCGAGAATTTTCCAGGAACCTTATTGAGACGAGGTAAATACAACACGCCTCCGCAGACCAGCACAAAGGCAAACAGGGTTCCGATGCTGGTCAGATCTGTCATCAACTTATCATCGACCACCAAAACGACGATTCCAACAAAAAGACCGCTCAGGATAGTAGAAAACCCAGGTGTTTTAAACCGGGGACTGATCCGGCCGAAAGCTGGCGGAAGCAAACCGTCCCGGCTCATACTCATCCAGATTCTGGGTTGACCGATCTGGAAAACCAGGAGGACTGAGGTAGACGCCACCACAGCGCTGATGGAAATGACAAAACCAATTTTATGCATATTGATCTTGTCAAATACATAGGCCAGGGGATCGGCGACAAATTCAAATTCCTTGTAGTTGACCAATCCGGTTATGACGAGCGCCGTAACTACATAAATCACCGTGCAGATCAACAGCGAATACATCATGCCTTTGGGAAGGTCTTTTTGCGGGTTGGTACATTCTTCTGCCGTAGTAGAGATGGCATCAAAACCGATATAGGCAAAAAATACAGAGGACACACTCTGCATGACGCCGCCCATACCCTCTGGCAGAAACGGTTTCCAGTTACCGGTTGTGCCGGTAGAAAAAATGAGCCAAAATCCCAATACTGCAATAAACAACAGCACCACCAGTTTCAGGGTCACCATAAAATTGGCACTCTTACGGCTTTCATTGATCCCCACATAGGCCAGCGCAGTGATCAGCATGACGATGATAAATCCTGGTAGGTTGATGATGAACTTGACACCGCCAATGACCGGTGCATGAAGAAAAACGGCATCTGCAACCGGTTTATGGGCTTCCAGGGCTGCCTGGTAGGTCATCTTAGCCGACTGATACCCGGTTGCCAGCCAGTCGGGCAGGTGAATGCCCATATTGCGCAAAATATTATTGAAATACGCACTCCAGGAGATCGCAACGACCACGTTGCCGATGGCATATTCCAGGATCAGCGCCCATCCAATGATCCAGGCGATCACTTCTCCGAAACTAACGTAAGAATAAGTGTAAGCGGATCCGGCAACCGGAACCCGGGACGCAAATTCGGCGTAGCAAAGTGCCGTAAATCCGCAGGTAATGGCGGTTATCAAAAACAGAAAGATGACCCCTGGCCCACCATGATAGGCAGCCGTTCCAATCGTGGAAAAAATACCCGCGCCGATGACCGCGGCAATACCCATGAACGTCAGATCCCGGACCCCCAGGACCTTTCGCATCTTTTGCTCATGTGCATCACCCAATCCCGCTTCAGCATCCCTGATTATTTTATCCAACGATTTCCTGCGGAAGATTGATGAAGCCATAGATTAATTATACGGTGGAGCAATTGAGCAGCCGGAAGATAAGTAATTTAAGTTTTACTTTATGGGTTAAGCGTTCAATGTGGCGCTGGGTACCTTGGGCTTTGAGTTTGCCAGGTATTTCTTCATAAGATCATGATAGTTCTTACTAAGGGGCACCAACGGAAGACGGAGTACATTTTCGATAATACCGAGTTCTGACAAAGCCGCTTTTACACCTGCCGGATTGTTTTCCACAAACAACAAATCATAGCCGTCTATGAGGGCGTCGTTGATTTTTTTGGCCTTCTGCAGGTCGCCTTTAAGTGCCGCACGAACCATACTTGAAAATTGTAATGGAAAACTATTGGCCGCTACACTGATCACTCCTTGCATGCCGATGGCAATCTGCGCGAAAGCCAAGGCGTCGTCTCCACTGACAACCAGGAAATCAGCTGGTCGGTCTCTTAGAATCACAGAACATTGGGCCATATCCCCTCCTGCTTCTTTGATTCCACCGATATTGGGCAGTTCGGCCAGTCTAAGGACGGTAGATGCATTGACATTCCGGGCAGTTCTGCCGGGAACATTATAAATTAAAACAGGAATGGCTGAAGCCGAGGCGATGGCCTTATAATGCTGATAGATCCCTTCCTGAGATGGTTTGCTGTAATAAGGACTGGCAGAAAGGATGGCAATGGCTTGATCGGTAGGAAGTTTCTCAATTTCCCGAATCACTTCTTTGGTATCGCTGCCTCCCGCTCCGATGACGACCGGCACGCGCTTGTTTACCACGTCGATGGTAAGCTGGGCGATCCGGATTTTTTCGTCACGGGATAAAGTGGAGGTTTCTCCTGTAGTTCCGAGCGTAACGACATAATCCACGCCGTTGGTGATAACAAATTCAATTACCCTTGCCAGGGCCGGTTCATCGATCTCCTGAGCCGAATTAAAAGGGGTTACCAGGGCGACGCCGGTTCCCGATAAATGATCGATCAAATTACTCATGATGCACAGCTATGTTTTCAATGATTTCGGGTTCAGGCTCACCGTGATGGATAATGGTCGGTTCATCAGGCAATTCATCCCAGAATCCCATTCTATTAAATTTCTCTATTCGATTGTTAATTCGTTGTTCAGGCGACTGACTTTGCAGTTCCTTAATGGTTTGAATGATTTTTGGTTTCAGCAAAGCGGCTGCTTCATTATAATCCCAGTGCGCCCCTCCAATGGGTTCTGGTACAATGCCGTCAATCAGTCCAAATCCGAACATATTATCTGGTGTGAGCTTCAGTTCTTCCGCCGCTTTTTCCTTCTGGTCCCAGGAACGCCAAAGAATGGAGCTGCAATTTTCAGGGGAAATAACGGTGTACCAGGAATTTTCCAGCATAAAAATCTTATCTCCCACTCCAATTCCAAGGGCACCTCCTGAAGCGCCCTCACCGATGATCACACAAACGACAGGTACCCGGAGGCGAATCATTTCGTAGATATTTCTAGCGATCGCTTCACCTTGTCCCCTTTCTTCTGCTTCCATGCCCGGAAAAGCGCCGGGTGTATCTATTAGGGTAACGATGGGTTTATTGAATTTCTCTGCCAGTCGCATCAGGCGAAGCGCTTTGCGATAACCTTCGGGATTTGCCATACCAAAGTTGCGCATCTGCCTCATTTTGGTATTGGTCCCTTTTTGCTGACCGATAAACATTACGGTTTGTCCATCGAGTTGCGCAAATCCTCCCACCATGGCCTTGTCATCTTTCACGTTGCGGTCACCAAAAAGCTCGATAAAATTATCGGTCATTTTCTCGATATACTTCATCGTATAAGGACGGTCCGGATGGCGGCTCAGCTGTACTTTCTGCCAGGGCGTAAGATGGGCAGTAATATCCCTCCGGCGCTCGGTTACCTGATCGTATAGTTTATTGATGGAATCGGAGAGGTCAACCTTTGTTTTTTCTGCCGTTTGCCTGAGTTTTTCTATCTCGTCGAAGAGTTCCTTGATTGGTTTTTCAAAATCCAGAAATTGCCGGTTCTTATCCAGGGGCATAGGCTTGTTATATGGCGTAAATTTAAGCTAAGCACAAAATATAAGAAAGTTTAATTCTGATACTCATTGATTTGATTGTGAGCTAATTCTGAGAAAAAAGCCTTTGGAAAGTTTTGATGTAATGGTTGGAAAACCATTATCTTTGCCCTCCCTCGGATGAAAAATCCCTGGAAATAGAAGGATCGGTAGTTCAGTTGGTTAGAATGCTGCCCTGTCACGGCAGAGGTCGCGGGTTCGAGTCCCGTCCGGTCCGCTAGGTACCTCCTCCAATCTTCAAAACCCTTTAAAACCCTTGATTTTAAAGGGTTTTCTCATTTCTGGGATTCGCTATTCTTCGCGATTTTTCGTATTTTGTTTCAGTAAGGTTTCAGTAATTCCAAAATGTTTCAGTAACGCCGGGTCAGGCCAGTATCAAGTTTTACCTCTTTGAAACGTCCAAAAAGGAAGGAGTTTTGCCCATTTAAATGCGGATAACTTATGCCTGCAAAAAAGCAGAACTCCATACTGGTTTCACCAGCACTAAAAAGGACTGGAACGAGGCCAATCAGAATACCCGCAACAGCACAACCGTTAACCGGAAACTGTCTGATAAGAAGTCGGCGGTATATTCCTTCCTGGAAGACCTCGAAAAAGAAGGTAAACCGGTATCGGCCGCTATCCTGAAGAATCTGCTAACCGGGAAAACCATGGTCAAGACCCGGATCCTGGATTACCTGAAAAACCATATCGAAGAAATTATTACCCGGGCTCAAATCAAGCCGATCTCGATCAATAAATATAAACAGTCACTCGCATCTCTTCAGGCCTACATCCCCGAAAAATACGGGGTGCCCGACCTCACTATGGACCAGATTACTTATGAGTTCATCAATGGCTATGACCTCTATTTAAAGAAGTCCCTCGATCTCCATAAGAACACTATCAATAAATACCATTCCCGGCTCCGCACCCTCCTACTCCGCGCCCTAGCGGAAGGCATTATTAACAAACAGCCTTATGCGAACTTTAAACTGATCACTGAAAAAACAAACCGGGAGTTTTTAAGCCAGGCTGATCTTACGCTTTTGATCAATACCAACCTGTCCCATAACCGAAGCCTAGAAAAGGTAAAAGACCTGTTTGTATTTTCCTGTTATACCGGTCTCCGGTTCCAGGACGCCCAGAATCTAACTATTGAAAACCTGACCAGTTACAATAAAAAAGCTTTCCTCCGGTTCGCCCAGGAAAAAACCGGTCGGGTTATCGATATCCCCCTTTTACTCGCCGCAAAAAAAATCCTTGATAAGTATAAGAATGAACCTGAGAGGCAGATCCTTCACAAACTTCTGCCCAAAATCAGCAATCAGAAGGTGAATGCTTATTTAAAAACTATCAGTGATCTGGCTGGCCTAAAGAAAACCCTTACTCACCACATGGCCCGTCACACCTTTGCAACAACAATTTGTCTGATCAATGGTATGCCCATGGAAGACGTTAGTAAATTACTGGGACATTCAAGCCTGAAGACAACTGCTATTTATGGCAGGATTACACAAGACAGGTTGCAAAAGAGCATGGAGAGAATAAACAAAAAAATGTAATGAGCAAATATGCTAAAACCTCTATTTATATTGGTCACTTTTCTTGCAAGTATTTCGGCTGTCGGTCAAACTGTAAAATATCTTGATATAATAGGAAAATGGTATGAAATAAAGCACAAGGACACGGTCAACGACTTTTATTTCCATGACACTACGCTGTTTTATGCGAAGTTTCCAGGTAAACAATTTGATCAAGACTTGCTTGAAAGATTCACCTATAAATTAAAAAACAATGGCTCTAATATGTTTTTAGAATTTACAAAGAAAGACAGTAGTTTCAGATACTTTGTTTTGATATCGAAGATTAACCACGAAGAGATATTAATTCAGGGGAATAAAAAAATGGACTCTACTATTTTAGTCAATCCAGAAAATATAGATTCTAAACATAATTGGAGACTAACAAAGTACCATGGGCGTCCTGCAAACGCTAAAGAGGGAAAACCAGAACAAAATTAGTTAATCGGGGATAATTCAATAGAAATGGAAAAAGTTAAAATATATTTTCTATTATGGGTTTCCAAATTATACTTTTGGAATAGCCTATTGGATATTAACGACGCTTGGTATTATTATTAATTACTCAACAATGCATTCTTCTTCATACCTGGCAATGTCCGGAAGTTTTTTTAGATCTTAGGGAATGATTTGCTGGGTTATTTATTGGGTCAGGCTAGTCAATACAAAAAAAACAAACTCGTCGGGTTGTCAGTTGGGATTGCCAGGTAACTTGTCCTATTTATTAATGTTTTGCAACTAGCCCTATTTTTGGAACTGTTCAGTAGCTCAATAAAACTTTGAACCACTAAATCTGCCAATGATTTTTCCATTCGTAGTAGTTTTTAAAAAGAGATTGGAAATAAATACAATCTTAAACGAGAATCAAATACTACTACTTTTAAAAGATAAGATTCACGAAATGGACATATTCTCACAACTAATAGATAAGAAAATAGTTGAAAACATATTTTCCTTCAGAGTAGATCTTAGGAAACATCGAAATGGAGGCTGCTTTGATGGAGTAAATAAAGGATTTTTTGAAGTAATAATAGAAAACGGCTATCTATTAGTTATATATTCTTATACAATTTGGAGTAATATA
>JABDAN010000036.1 GCA_013289175.1 Bacteroidota bacterium | reverse complement strand
GATCATTGAGCGCCTAAACCTGAAAAACCTAAAACCAGCGGATATCGGAGACGATCAACCTTTGTTTGTGGAAGGGATCGGACTGGATTCCATAGATGCCCTGGAACTGATCGTCTTATTGCAACAGGAATACAATATTAAACTGTCCAACGCCGAAGATGGGCCCAGGGTCTTCCATACCATCCGGACGATGGCCGACTACATCACTGCAAACAGTCAGCCTGCAAAGATTTCGACATGAGTCAACCTGTATTCATTGCCGGAATGGGTATCATCACCTCCATTGGAAACAACCTGCAAACCAACCTGCAATCCCTGGAAATGGGACAGACCGGTATCGGGAAAATGAATTGGCTTTCATCCATACACCGCGATGAACTGCCGGTGGGAGAAGTAAAATACAGCAACGAAGCATTGGCGTTGATAACCGGTCTTTCTCCTAAAATACCCCGAACCGCGCTGCTTTGTGGGATCGCAGCCCAAGAGGCACTGAAGGATGCGGGATGGAACGAAAGGCTGACCGCCCGCACCGGATTTATTTCTGCCAATACCGTCGGTGGCATGGATAAAACAGAAAAATTTTTCAACTTTTTTTCCAAAGATCCGGCTTCGGGCAAACTAGCAGATGTCGTCTTTCACGAGTGTGGCGCGGTTACCGAATTAATCGCCGATTACTTGAATATCCGTCATTTTGTAAGCACGGTCAGCACAGCCTGTTCGTCCTCTGCCAACGCCATTTTTACCGGAGCCCGCATGATCCGGGAGGGTTTGTTGGACTTTGCCCTGGTCGGGGGAGCCGATGCCTTAACCCGGTTTACGCTCAATGGCTTCAATACCTTGATGATCCTGGATAAAGACCTCTGCAAACCCTTTGATGAAAACCGCCGGGGTTTGAATTTGGGAGAAGGTGCCGCCTACCTGCTACTCAGTTCGGAAAATGGCTTGCAGCAGCTTCAAAAAAGTCCTTATGCGCGGATCAGTGGATGGGCCAACGCCAACGATGCTTTCCATCAAACCGCCTCCTCTCCTGGAGGTACCGGCTCTTACCTGGCCATGAAGGGCGCCCTGGAGACTGCAGCGATCCTACCTGGGGATATCGACTACATCAATCTGCATGGAACGGGTACGCAAAACAATGATATCGCAGAAGGAACCGCCATCCAGAAAGTTTTCGAGGGAGATACCTATCCAAAAATGAGCTCTACCAAAGCCTATACTGGCCATACCTTGGGCGCCAGTGGCGCCGTGGAAGCCGTGTATTCGGTCCTGGCCATTCAGCATGGAATCATTTTTCCCAACCTGCGGCTTCAGACACCGATGAAGGAATTTCCTTTTCACCCAGATACCGAGCTCAGGAGAAACCAAACCATCCGCCATGTTTTATCCAACTCGTTTGGTTTCGGCGGAAATTGTTCATCTCTTATTTTTTCGGCCGCTTAAAAACTTTTATGAAGATCTATATCCGATCAACTGGAAATATTTCTCCGCAGCACAGCCTGGATAAAACATCGTTTTTTTTATCCCGGGTAAAAACAACCCATAATTATTTTAAATCCCTGGAACCCGACTACGATGATTTTGTCGACAGCAAGATGATCCGTCGCATGAGTCGGGTGGTGAAAATGGGCGTAGCTGCAGCCATCACCTGTTTGCGGCAGGCAAAAATGGATTGCCCGGGTTCGATCCTGACAGCAACAGCCTATGGTTGTCTGGAAGACAGTGATGCCTTTCTAAGAAAAATGATCGAATTCGATGAAAAAATGCTGAGTCCTACGGCATTTATCCAGTCGACCCACAACACGGTTGGTGCTCAAATCGCCCTGTTGCTCAAATGCCACCATTACAACAATACGATCGTGCACAGCTCCTTTTCTTTTGAAAATGCGCTGACAGAAGCTTCCTTACTCTTAAAAGATTCTCTGGGTCCGGTCCTGGTTGGCGCCGTGGATGAAATCACGGAGGATCGCCACACCATATTAAGCCGCTTCGGCCTGTATCGGAAAACGGCCAAGAACGAAGGCAATATTGCCGGTGAAGGCGCGGCTTTCTTCCTATTGGACAACGAGCCGGGTGACAGCCCCCAGGCGATATTAAGAGACGTGCAAACGCTGCACAAGCCCGAAACCCCCGAAGCCATCCAGGATGCAATCCGAGAAATTTTACAGACGAATGGCCTGCAGATCGATCAGATCGACCTGGTGCTAACAGCCCATCGCAACCGAAAGAAACTCGATGAAGCCGATGACGAGCTGTTAAAAACTGTTTTTCAGAACAATCATTGTTATCCCTACAAATCTCTTTGTGGAGACTATCCTACAGCCACTGGTTTTGCACTCTGGTTCGCAGCTTTGTTGCTGAAAGAACAAAAACCACCCCAATGGATGGAAGGTTACCGGTTTCCTTTGAAAAATATTCTCATTCATCATCACAACGGTAACGATCACCACAGTTTTATTTTAATCAGTGCCTGTTGAAAAACCGCATCTTCAATATCATATCCATTGTTCTTATCCTGTTGTGGATCTGGGCCGACCGCCATTTTCAAATGGGAGCACCGGTCTACGAGGTCCTTTTGGTTCTTTACGTATCTGTTTTATTTTGCGGCAGCTATTTTATTCAATGGAATTTTTTCTTACAATCCATCCACGCCGGTTCCCCACAGGAAAAAAGCATTGCCTTGACTTTTGACGACGGTCCGGCAGGTGAAAAAACGGCCCGTCTTCTGGATGTGCTGAAAGACAACCACGCGGAAGCTGCTTTTTTTTGTATCGGCAAAAATGTAGAAAATAACCATCAGCTATTGAAAAGAATACCGGCCGAAGGACATATGATTGGCAACCACAGCTATTCCCATCATCGTTTTTTTGACCTATTTAGTTCCAGAAAAATGCTGGAAGAACTGAATGCTACCCGCGAAATCTGTCGGAGGATTACCGGACTATCTCCTCGGTTTTTCCGTCCCCCCTACGGTGTCACCAACCCAAACTTGAAAAAAGCGGTCCTGCAAGGAGGCTTTATTTCCATTGGCTGGTCCGTCCGGTCCTTGGACACGGTTATCCAACAGGAAGAAAGATTACTGAGAAAAATATTAAAAGCCATTCGACCGGGGGCCATCGTTCTTTTACACGATACGAGCGATACCACCCTGGCCATTTTGCCTCAACTGCTGGCAACCATTCGCAGCCGGGGATATTCGATCGTCAGGCTGGACAAAATGCTCAAGTTGAACCCATATGATTAAGACCCTCACGCTCGGTTTTATGTTGGCTTTTTCCCAGGTTTCCCTGGGTCAGTATCCGGGCTATGTTTTGATTGGACAGCCGGACTCTTTCAAAAAGACCTTTGCGGAAGCTACTGCGTCCACACAATCCATACAATCTGATTTTAGCCAGGAAAAGACCCTGAGCATGCTTTCAGAAAAAATTAATTCGGTTGGAAAATTCTGGTTTCAGAAAAAAGACAAATTGCGTATGGAATATACCCGTCCCTTCCAATACCTGATGATCCTTCAGGGCGGCAAAATTTATATTAAAGACGGACAAAAAGAAAACAAGATTTCTGCCGGATCCAACAAGGTATTCCAGCAGGTTAACCGGATCCTGCTGGACTGTGTGTCAGGCAATATGCTCAGCAACGAAGATTTTCAATCCAGGGTGTTTGAATCGGTCGGCAGTTTTCTGGTGGAACTCAAACCGGTAGCAAAAAACCTTGGGGCACTTTATAAAAATATTAATATTGTAATGGATAAAAAAGACTATTCGGTTACGGCCATTGAGATGTATGAAGTTTCAGGTGACAATACCATCATCCGCTTTCAGAATAAAATAATTAATGGGCATATTTCAGATTCGGTTTTTAATATTCCTTAGTATTCTTTGTCTGGTGTTTTCCTGCAATCAGTACCGCCACTTGCGTAAAATTCAAACCGACTCATCCTGCTTGCAGAAATTAAAACCCGATTTTAGTCATACGATGTATAAGACTGCCGTGGATGTTCTGGGAAAACATATCAGTGGAATTTTACTCATCAAATCTATGCCGGATAGCAGTACCCGCATTGTATTTTCCAATGAAATGGGTTTTAGTTTTTTTGATTTTGGTTTTGGGCCGGACACCGGATTCCATGTCTATCAGATCACACCCCAAATGAATAAAAATGGACTGATTAAAACCCTGAGAAAGGATTTCGAGCTGCTCCTGTTCAAAAATATGGACTACAAAAACAGCTATGTGTTAACAGACAGTAACCGGCTATATCATGCCTTTCCTCAATCGCAAGGCATTAATTATTATATTACAGACATGCCATGCACTCACCTGATGGGTATGCAAAGAGCTTCCAGTACAAAACCTGTAATGGATGTAACGATAGATTCAAAATCCCAGGACAATCCACCCGACAGCCTATTCATCCGTCACTATATAAAAATTAATTTCACCATCTCCTTAAAAAAATTATCTGCGCTTGCTGCTCAATGAACTCTATACCATTCAGTCCTTGACGGAAAAGGAAGACGCAATTCTGGCTACCGTCCTGCTTCGGCCGGACGACGCCATCTTTCTGGGGCATTTTCCCGGCCAACCGGTATTGCCCGGAGTTTGCATGATGGAAATGATCGTGGAAATTGCAGGGGAATATTTCAAAAGACAGTTCAGGATCAAGGCCGGCCCGCAGGTCAAATTCCTGCGTATGATTGATCCAACGCAAAATCCATTGGTCAATCTGGAGATCAAATATCAGCCATTGGAAAGCAGTATGGCAGTACAGGGAAAGATCTTTGTAGGACCGGATATATTTATGAAATTCCAGTTAGTGCTCCTTTCCAATCCAGTTTAGCAAAGGACTGGTCATAAGTGTAGTGAACAGCGCCATCAACACCATCATAGAAAAAAACTCCGCACTGAGAATGCCCATATCGTAACCAATATTCAGTACGATCAATTCCATCAAACCGCGGGTATTCATCAAAGCACCAATGGAAAGGCTGTTCTTCCAGGACTGTCCCAAAAGTTTGGCTACCAGGGCGCTTCCTGCAAATTTTCCTGTTACTGCGCAAAGCAGGATGAGGCCAAAACTACCCCAGAGCACCGCCGAATTGAGCAGACCGACCTGGGTACGAAGTCCGGAATAGACAAAGAAGAGCGGCAGCAGCATTACCATCGTCAGGTCCCCGATGCGGTGAATGATTTTTTTTTGTGCGTCTTCATCTTTTGGAATGACAATTCCCGCCAGAAAGGCACCAAACAAAGCATGTATGCCGATTACCTCTGTACACCATGCCGAAAGCAATAAAAGCGTAAAGATTACCGCCAGCCAGCCATTGTACCCTATTTTCCCCCGTCCATACAGCGTCTGTATTTTCTTCAGGATCATCCTGACGGGCACCAGCATAATAAAAACGTAGACGATAACCGCGCCGATCATCGCCATCGCCTCGGAACCCGAGCCCGAACGGATCCACGCAATCAGGATCGCCAGAATACACCAGGCCGTTACGTCATCGGAAGCCGCACAGCCGATGGCCAGGATTCCCAGGGGTGTATCCGTCAAATGGCGGTCTCGTATGATACGGGCCAGCACCGGAAATGCCGTAATACTCATGGCAATGCCCATAAACAGGGCAAAAGAAATAAAACTGCCAGGCGTCTGGAGTCCAGAGTGGAGATGGCCCGGGGGACCGATCTCAATTCCATACAAATAATAGGAAAGACAAATTCCCAGAAAAAAGGGGATCAGAATGCTGGCATGACTGATGATAACTGCTTCAAAAGCCTGTTTACGAAGCAACCGGGTATCAAGTTCCATACCGACAATAAACATGAACAAGATCAGTCCGATCTGACTGAGAAAACCGAGGGTCCGCAGGGATTCCGCTGGAAAAATGAACTGAAAGCCTGCAGGAAACAACCACCCCAGCAAAGAAGGTCCCAGGACAATCCCTGCGATGATCTCACCCATGACAACCGGTTGTTTGATTTTTTTAAAAACAGATCCCAACAGCCTGGTGGAGGCAATGATGATCACAATCTGTAGCAGTAGCCGGGGAAGGGATTCGGAAATATTGAAGCGAAAGAAATGAGAGAACCCACCGGATCCTGTTGGGATTTTAGGTGGCGAAGAAATGCTTGGGCCTCCAAAAATTTCCGGCCCAGATCGCAGCATCAAAAAAATCAGTCCGCCAAAAAGGATCATCAGGCTCGCATATAGCACTCCCTGTTTTACAAGTTTCATCCGGTTGTGGTTGGCGTTAAAGATTAATTTTCCTTTTTTATACTAAAGGAAAACGTTGACCCTTCCCCCGGTACAGAATTCAGGTTGATCTTTCCGGACAGCTTTTCTACCAATTTTTTTACCGTGGACAAGCCAATGCCGGTGCCCTGGGAACCGAACCGGTCGCGCAAACCGAGGGTCGTAAACAATTCAAATATCTTTTCCTGTTCATGGTAAGCAATTCCCCTTCCGTTATCGGCGATTGTAAAATAATAGTAGGTTTCATCTTGTGCAAATGAAATTTCCACCCGTGGGTGTTCACTGTCGTTGTATTTCAATGCATTTTGCAGGAGGTTTACCAAGATCTGTTCCAGTGCCGTTTTATTCATGTGTATGCGCGCCAAATCACTGGGGTAGATGATTTCAGCTTCTTGGTTTACCCTGAGCATTTCTGCGATGGACAGTAAAAAAGGATTCAGTTGAAAAGTTTCCGCTCCATCGCTCAGTGCCTTCTCTGCCCGGTAATAGGCCAGGATCCCGTCGACGAGATGCTTAATTTTAAAAGATGCCCGGTTTAATACTTTTAATAACTGGTCATTGCCTTCATCAATGGTTTCTCCGAAATTTTCCCGCAGCATTTCGGCAGTGAGGACAATACTGGCCAGGGGAGATTTGATATCATGAGAAACGACATAAGCAAATTGCTGTAACTCTTCATTTCTGGCTTCCAGGGTTTCTTTGAGTGCCTTGAGCCGGAAGTTCGCTCTTCTCAGTTCGAACAACTGAACAACCTGTTTGGCCAGGATTTTTAAAGAATGTATTTGGCTTTGCGTAAGTTTTTTAGGCTTTTTGTCCAGAACGCACAAGGTCCCGAGCGGAAATCCTTCCGGGTTCGTCAGCGGGATACCGGTATAGAATACGACATGGGGATCACCCTGAACAAAGGGATGGTCAGAAAACCGTTCATCCGCCCGCATGTCTTCAATGACGTAGGGTTCCAAGGGATGATTGATCGCATGGGAACAAAAAGCAAGATCGCGCGGAATTTCGCTGGCTGGAAGATTGGCTCCGGCTTTGAACAATTGGCGCTGTTCATCGATGAGCGTGATCAGAGAAATCGGTGTTTGGCAGATCTCGGAAGCCAACAGGGTGATGTCGTCAAATTCTTTGCCCGCATCCGCTTCCAGAATATTGTATTCACGCAAAGCAGCCAGCCGTTCTTTTTCATTCTGGGGAATCAAGGGCTTGAGCATGCTGCTTTTTAATTATAAAAGTAATGGATTAAAATCCAATGTTCTTTGTTGGAGGAACTGTTTTACTGGCGGGCAGATAAATGCTGAAAAAATCATTTTCCCATACCTGACTATACTGATAGGTTTTCAGGAATTGCCGCATATACTCCATCGCCAGGGGCCGGAATTGGTAATTTTCATGCTGGTTGTCGGGCCAATTGTTGCCGATGCTGCTCCTTTTTTGCATAACAACTATCGGACAAATATGGGTTTCATCCAATGATTTATATAGCTCCTCCCGGAACGAGCCATCGTCATAGAGCCATACCCAGGAATTGTGCATATAGGGCTTGGAATCTGTCAGATAATAAAACATCGGGATACAATCGTAAGCCAACACATAATCGTCCGGCTTCACAAACCGGGTGCTGGCACTCAACAGTTCATTGACGACCCGGGCACGGTCCTGCGAGGTATAAATATGGGCGGCGTGGGGGCTGTTGACCGCATATCGCATCCCGATGCGATTAGACCGGTCAAAATAAGGATAATAAAAAGTCACACTCAGGATAAAGATTAAAGTGAGGTAGATACCGGAATTGCGCAAACCGGTCATGTGTTTGATATCAATGACCTGTTCATAAGATTGACGGGTGTTTTCACTCACGATGACCCGACTGCTGAGCGCCCGGATATTTAAAAGAAAATCAACGGTAATCGGAAGGATGATCCAGACCGCATATTTGCCCACAGTCATCAAGGCAAAATTGCTTCCGACCGGCATGACCAAAAGCATGATACAGCCAATGGTCGTGAGTATCCGGAGATTTTTTGGTTGCCTGCCTGTAATAATGAGAAAGCCCGTAATGAGGCTAATGCCGGCATAAAACAAAAACAGGTAAAACCAAAAATCCGGATCTTTCTTGGCCCGGTAAATGAAAATGGCGGTCAACACCAGCAGGACACCATATTTTAAAATAGGGAGAAAAGGAACAGAACCGGGTAGATCGGTCTTTATCCTTCTCCATGCTGCCGATGAACTCCACAATAAGACGATAACCACAATAGCCATGGACACCGCCTCGCCAAAATGTACGACTACCATTTTCAACATGGAAAAAATACCATGAGAATTTTCCTGGCTTCCGCCGATCTGCCGGGCCAGTTGCAGGCCTTGGAAGAAAATTACGTCGTGGTGCATCCACTTCATCAGACCAAACAGAACGATGGACATCAACACAAATCCCAACATAAAAAGAAAAGTATGATACAGGATTTGACGAAAGGGTCGCTGGTTCAGATAACCCGAAAACCAGACGGCCAACAACAAACTACAACCGAGCAGATTGGGCAGTCTCGAAAAAGTATTGAGAGAAATAAACGCACCCGAGAGAAAAAGCAGGAAAACTCTTTCATTCGTCAACCCTTTAAACAAAGACCAGGCAGCACACACAAAGAAAAATGCTGTGACATCATCGTAGTTAATCTCTTTGATCGAGGTTGTCAAAAACAAGATGATAAGAAGAAGCGCCAGGCGCAAGGGGCCTGTGTGTAGATATTTCTTCAAGAGTGCGTAGGTGATCGCGAATGTCCCAGTCGTCAACAGTACGCTTGCCAGGCGGAGGCCCAAAAGACCTGAACCGGAAAATAATCTTAGCCAGCTACCGCCCAAGATGCCCGTAAACCAATACATGAAATTATATTGGACGCTGGCCGGAGCATTGAAAATACGACTGTAAAAAACGGCATCAAACCCAGAATCTGCAAAATCAAGTCCTTGGAAAACAAAAATGACCTGAACAAAAATGATCAGTGCAACAAACAGTTTATCATTCATTTCGTCAAAAAAAATCTCTACATAACTTTTACGCATAGACGACCGTACTGATTAAAATGAAGATAGGAAGGAAACGATAAAAATTATTTAACCCCCTGGATGTTCTTTATAAAAAATTATACTGGGTTTTTCTCCAATAGAAAACAGGGGTCCGTCCCCCGAAACAGGGGTACTCTCTTCCTTCCCGTTTTCCAGGCCATCGGCGAAATCTACTTTTAAAACGGAATTCCCGTTGATTTGTCCGGCGGCCAGTCGATAAGGACTGTTCGGACTGCCTTCAACGGTAGGTTTGTAAATAAAATAAGCGACAGAATCTGTATGTTCTGTATTTCTGTATTTATAAATCCAGAGGTCTCCTTTTTCGGAAATCACCTGGTCCGGCCGGTAGTTTCCCAGGCGGTTTACCAGGGTACTGATATAGTACCAACCGGGATAGACCCAGGTTGTGCCATCCGGAAGGCCCCGCAAAATCCCACTGGTCAAAAACACCCGCGGATCATTTTCAGGATTTCCATCCCGAAGCCAGTATAAAACATATGCGTCAAACCCAGAAAAAAAAACGGCGTTGATGGACCGGAGCAAAACAATACCCTGGCTCTGGGAGACGGTATATCCGGGAATCAAAGGAGTCGCCTGCCAGGAAGTCTGCGCCTTGTCGTATCCATTTTCCCCGAGAAAACATTTTACTCCCGGTGCAATACGATGACTGCAGTCTGCCACCATCGATAGTTTTGACCGAAGGGAATCGGCCTCGGGAGAAATACCCCTTCCTTTTCTTTGTGAATAATAATGATACTGGATACCACCCTGCCAAACAAATTGTTTGTCAGCCCGCAGATTTTCACTCAACAATCGATACACTTTGACCCGGTTGGTATCCAGACTGATCAGTCCGCTCATCATCAGGCGGGCACTCGTGTCGGCTGTATGAATTCCAAACCGTCTACCCAGCCTGCCTTCATCGCCGTCCCAATCGGCTGTACTTTGCGCAAAATACTCATACGGGCTGCAATATTTATCTCCGACCCAGGTAGCGTCTTCTTCATTTCCGTTTTCGTACAGATGCATCGAACCGCGACCGCTTTGACGGGGCTCATTGGAAAGAGAAAGCCAGTTGGTATCCACGGCTTGGTAGCCAAAGAATGCCGATAAATTCCACATCATGGCAGCATGTCTGGAATAACTAAAGGGATCTTCCGGGTTCAGAAGCGGACGGTTCAGGGGTCGATCTTTATCGGTGAATCCCATATCGCTCATCCAACGGGATACCCCGCGGATACTGAACCAGATATTCCCCTGATTAATATGTTGGAGGGTGTCGATATCAAAAGTATATTTCCCTTTTTCTTTATTGTAATATCCATAATGCAACATGTTAAACCGAACCGTTTTTTCATTGCGGCTCGTATCGTTGTCATAGTCCAGGGCGAAATTATAGAGACGGCTATAGTGAAACGGTTTCAGGCGAAAGGCTTCTTTTTCCATAATATAGTTCACACCCAGAAACTGAGAAAGGGGGAGACTGGTCATGGATTTATGATCAGAGAAATTTGAAGCCGCAGGAATTGTTTTGGTTGGGAGGCCATAAACTACCATTTCAGTAATCGCGGTTTCATAACTGCTGAACCGTACCATCAGGAATTGTGTTTCCCCGGATAGAACAATTTTCTTCCAACCCCAGGCGTCTGGCCTGGAGGCAGTTGTAAAAGATGAAATGGTTTTCCAATTTTTAAACCCACCCGAATATATCCAACAGCTGTCCGCAGTCAGGGAATGGTCATATAGATAAATTTCCTTCACCGAATAGGGAATTCGAAAATCCACCACTATCCTGTTTCCCTTTTTACCATCAAAATAGATGGCCGGATGAATGGTTGGCTGACAATTGGTAACCGGAACAAAAGCGTCTGGGTTTTTTTCATACCGGGGATCCACAAACGCATTTTCGTCGAAGAGGTTATAAGGATTGCCTCCCCCATTTCCAGCATATCCGCTCAGGTCATATACCTGGTCCCGGGTAATGACGATTTTGCTCAATTCTGCCATAGGCCCGGAAAGTTTTTCTTGGACGGAATACCTGCAGGAATTGATTTGGAATACAACAGTGAGTAGGGCAGCTGAATAAAAGCGCATGCTGAAATTTAAGGATTCATTTCACCGGTAAAAAATAATATGAACCGTAAAATTCCGAAGAATCAATTTAGGTATCTTTAACCTTCTAAATATAATGATTTTACCTCTGGCACACTGTATTTTGACGATATTAGAACCCCTCCTGCGTTTCGATCACTGGTTGTTCCATAAAATAAATCAGGTTTGGATAAATCCGGTTTTCGATCTTGCGTTGCCCTTTATGAGACAACAGGAATTCTGGTATCCGTTTTATTTATTTCTCCTGGTACTGGCCCTATACAATTTCGGAAAAAAAGGATCCTGGTGGTCGTTGTCGCTGATTATGACCGTTATTATTGGTGATTTGGTAAGCAGTCATCTGATCAAATCGCTTATATTCCGACCAAGACCCTGTATGGATCCGGATATGGAAGGTCAGGTGCGCATACTGGTAAATTATTGCGGCCACAACTCCAGCTTTACTTCATCCCATGCCTGTAACCATTTCGCGGCTGCTTGGTTTATTTTTATAACTTTAAATCAAACCGGCTCCTGGCGCTGGCTGCTTTTTGCCTGGGCTTTTGTGATCAGTTATGCCCAGTCTTATGTAGGCGTTCACTATCCCTTGGATTTGTTGGGCGGAGCGTTGGTGGGCAGTGCGATCGGATATAGCATGAGTGTTTTTTTTAGGAGGCAGTTTGGTGTTTTGAGTCTAAAGTAGTTTGGCATGGTTTCTATCATTATTCTTTTTTGTTTGATTATTCTGAATGGTTTATTTGTCATGGCTGAAATTGCCTTGGTATCAGCCAGAAAATCCAAGCTGGAGGAACTGTCTTCCAAAGGGGCCGTCAAGGCAACAGCAGCTCTTAAGCTGACCGAGAATCCGGAACTTTTCCTATCTACCGCGCAAATCGGCATTACCCTGATCGCCATTTTAACCGGTTACTATACCAGCGAGAAATTCAGTGGGGAGCTGTTGCCCTATATCCAGAAAATACATTACCTGCAGCGGTATGCAGACAAAATCGCCTCTGGTCTGATCGTTATTGCCGTGACTTTTCTTTCTATTCTTTTCGGAGAATTGATACCCAAACGAATCGGTCTGTTAAAAGCGGAACGCATCGCACTGATCGTAGCCCGTCCCATGACCATGTTCTCTCGGGTTGGATATCCCATAGTTGCCTTATTGAACTGGCTGAGCAATATTTTTATCCTCCTTTTCTCAATCAAAGCTTCCCCTGAAGGAAATGTTACCGAAGACGAAATCAAGGCCATCATCAATGAAGGAACCGAACAGGGCACCATTGAGGAAGCAGAACAGGAAATCATTGAACGGGTTTTCCATCTGGGCGATCGCAATATCACTTCTCTCATGACTCACCGCAGCGACATCATCTGGTTTGACCTGAATGAGACCGAAGAGATGATCAAGGAGAAAATCGTCAGCGAACCCCATTCCGTTTATCCTGTTTGTGACGGGGAGATCGACAACATCAAGGGAATGGTGACGATTAAAGACATGTATGTGGCCGATGACTCCACCCCCTTCAAAGACATGATGACCCAGGCCCTGTTTGTTCCGGAAAACAATACCGCCTACCAGATTCTTGAAAAATTTAAGGAAACCAAGACCCATAGCTGCTGGATCGTCGATGAATATGGATCGATGCTCGGCATGATCACGCTCAATGATATCCTGGAAGCCTTGATTGGCGATATTCCCCAGCCAGATATGTCAGATTATGAAATCGTCAAACGAGACGATGGTTCCTTCCTGGTGGATGCCCAAATCCCTTTTTATGATTTTTTAGTCCATTTTGATAAGACAGAATGGATGAATGAGGGAGAACATGAATTTGATACCCTGGCAGGATTCATTCTGCACCAACTGGAACACATTCCCAGAACCGGTGAAAAAATGGAATGGAAAGATTTTAAATTTGAAATAGTGGATATGGATGCCCAGCGCATCGACAAAGTGCTTGTTACCAGCAAGCCGCAAAAATCAAAAGAAGATTAGTTGGTACTGCCGTCCACGTACTTGATTTTTTTCTTTCCTGCATTCTTCTTTTCAAAATCCTGCACTTCTTTGGGTTTCACCATCGTTTTCTTTGCCACTTTGGTGGAATCCGACCCTAAATCGTTTTTGGGCGTTTCGAGCTTACCCATCGTATAGGTTTGTATTTTGTTGATCATACCAGTAGAAGGATCATAAAACTTCCATTGGCCGTGCCGGATGGCAACGCCTTCATTTTTTACAATGACCGTCTTATATTCGTTGAGGTGATCGATGTCCTCCACTTCAAGGGTATCATACAATTTATCGGGATTCAGCGCCCGCCAGGATTCTTCTCTTACCAAGGCCCCGGAGCGGTTAAAATACTGGCAGTTTCCGTCTTTATTCCCCCAGCGATAAAATTCCAATCCCGTAAGGTCTCCTTCCAGGCTATAAATTCGCCAGGTCCCTTCCTTCCGGTTGTTCTTGAATTCGCCCTCTTCTTCATAACCGGGTTCACCCCTTAGCTCATCGACCCGGACGACCCATTTTCCTTGTTTCATGGATTTACTGTCGATTTTGTTGAGGGTATCCCCCTTCACTCCAATGATGAATGACCCGGCCTGCGGAAATGCGTGGCTGACAACAAATAACAGCAAAACAAAGGGTAATCGTCTCATACAGGCTCCTTCCTACAAAAAACGAACCGGGACGCTGAATTGTTGCAACAGCAGATGGGGCAGCCTGACTATATTTGCAATCCCAAACCTTCGGAATGTTTAAATATGCTTGCCTTAATTTATTGATTATCATGTCGTTGAATGGCTACAGCCAGACAAAAACCATGGCAGATATAAAAAAGGACATTGAAAATTCAACCAATTCACCCCTCTATGTCAAAGATATCCTGAAGAAAAAATTCAAACTGGATACGGTGGTTGTCACGCGTACCAGTCATTTCAATAGCCTGGCAGACAGCCTGGCCTACCTGGGTACATTAAAAAAGGTGTATGGGCCCTTTACCATGGGTGGACGAAAGTTTCTGGTGCAGATCCTGGCGCGATTACCCAACACTTTTTACCGGATCAGTCAGATATTTATTGATTCCAGTGTATTCAGGTACCGGATAGCGGACAGTATGGGCCATGCCATCATCGCCAAAGTGAAAAATCATCAGGATAGTTTCGAACACCTGGCCCAGACCTATTCTATGGGCGGAGAGTCTGTTACCAAGGGGGATCTGGGTTGGGTGGCCCGGGGAAGCATCATTCCAGCCGTAGACCGGCAACTGGCCAAATCAAAAAAAGGGGACATTTTTATGTGCTGGTCAAGCAATGGACTGCATATTATTGAAGTAACCGACGGACCCAAAGAGGACAACGGCGTTGCGCTCATGATGCAGATCTACCTATAGAAAATATTGCAGACCGAGTTCATAGCCCTTCAAGCCCAGACCCGCAATTGCGCCGACACATTTGGCGGCTACCAGTGACCGCAACCGGTATTCTTCACGGGCAGCAATATTGCTGATATGAATTTCCACTACCGGGGTTTTAATGGCGGCAATGGCGTCTCCAATGGCTATCGAAGTGTGGGTATAGGCCGCAGCGTTCAACAAGATCCCGTCATAGGAGAATCCCACCCTTTGCAATTCGTTGACCAGCTCCCCTTCGACATTGCTTTGAAAATAATCTATCTGAATCTCCGGATATTTTTCTTTGAGGCCTTTTAAGAAATCCTCAAAGGTTTGTCTCCCATAGATTCCCGGCTCTCGTATTCCCAGCAGATTTAGATTGGGTCCATTGATAATTGCAATCTTCATACGGTTAAAAATAAGCAATCTCCCATATTTTTTTAATTCAATTCCTTGTGCTATATTTGTCCATCTAATTTGTAGACTGTCTAAATATGTACCACCCTGCAAAATCTGCATGTGTCTGCCCACCCTGTTGTAAGGGATGTTGTTGTTGAAGCCAGCTTTCACCACTCCCCTCCTTTGATTTTCTTTTTTAAACAGGTTTTTTGATACATGGATACAGCAGCGGACATATTGAATTCTAACTTAAGCAGTCAGGTGGACGGCCTTTCCATCACAGATACCCTGCATTTATTGACGGAACTTTTCCCGGGTCAGGTATGTTTCTCTACCAGCTTCAGCCTGGAAGACCAAGTCATTTTCCATCATATAGCTACTGAAAAACTTCCCATCACTGTTTTTACCCTGGATACCGGGAGAATGTTCAGCGAAACCTATTCGGTTTGGACAGCCACCCTGGAGAAATATCATATTCCCATTCAAGCCTATATCCCTGACCACACCCGGCTGGAAACTTATGTGAAAAAGAAGGGGCCCAATGCGTTCTATGAATCGGTGGAAAACCGAAAAGAATGCTGTTTTATTCGCAAGGTAGAACCCCTGAAAAGAGCCCTGGCCGGACAAAAAATATGGATTACCGGCATCCGGGCTGAACATTCCGGCAACCGCAGTCAGTTGCATTTGCTCGAATGGGACGAGGGAAATCAACTCAACAAATACAACCCATTGCTTCATTGGACTTATGAAGAATTAAGGCAGTATATCGGCACCCACGAAGTGCCTTATAATATTTTACACGACCGGGGTTTTGTAAGCATTGGCTGCCAACCCTGCACCCGGGCGATTCGCGCGGGGGAGGAATTCCGCGCGGGCCGGTGGTGGTGGGAAAACACCGATAAAAAAGAGTGCGGATTGCACAGCAACTAGAAAATTTTATCAATGAAGGACTATTTAGACGAGTTGGAGTCGGAAGCCATTTACATTCTTCGGGAAGTGGCGGGACAATTTGAAAAACCTGCCCTTTTGTTCAGCGGAGGCAAGGACTCTATTACCCTGGTACACCTGGCCCTCAAAGCTTTTCGTCCCGGCAAATTTCCCTTTCCCCTGGTACATATAGACACTGGCCATAATTTTCAGGAAGCCCTGGATTATAGAGATCAGCTGGCCGCCGAAATCGGCGAAAAACTCATTGTTCGCCGGGTGGAAGATACCATCCGCGAAAAGTCATTGAAGGAGCCTGTGGGAAAATTTGCCAGCAGAAACGGGTTGCAAACCTATACCCTGCTGGATACCATTGAAGAATTCGGATTCGATGCCTGCATCGGAGGAGCCCGAAGAGATGAAGAGAAAGCCAGAGCCAAGGAAAGAATTTTTTCGGTCCGGGATGAATTTGGTCAATGGGATCCAAAAAGGCAAAGACCGGAACTCTGGAATATCTACAATGGAAAAATACAGAAAGGTGAAAACGTGCGGGTGTTTCCCATCAGCAACTGGACGGAACTGGATGTATGGAACTATATCCGCAGGGAAAAGATTGATCTGCCCACCATTTATTTCTCTCATGAACGGGACGTGATAGACCATGAGGGTCAACTGGTGGCGGTATCCTCTTTCATTCAACTGGAAGATACCGATCAGGTCATGAGAAAATCCGTGAGATACCGCACCGTGGGGGATATGACCTGTACGGCAGCCGTGGAATCTTCTGCCAGCAATATTGACGACATCATTCATGAAATCATATTGACACGAACCAGTGAGCGGGGAGAAACACGGATCGACGACAAGGTTTCCGAAGCAGCCATGGAAGACAGAAAAAAGAATGGTTATTTCTAATCTCATTAATAAAAAATGGACCTTTTAAGATTTATCACGGCCGGCAGTGTGGATGATGGAAAAAGCACCCTCATCGGGCGATTGCTCTACGATAGCAAGAGTATCCTGAGTGATCAGTTGGAAGCGCTGGAAAAACAAAGCAAAAACCGGGAAGAGGGGTCGATCGATCTGGCCCTATTGACCGATGGACTCCGGGCCGAAAGAGAGCAGGGTATCACCATCGACGTAGCCTACAAATACTTTTCCACTCCGAAAAGAAAGTTCATCATCGCCGATGCACCGGGCCATATTCAATACACCCGCAACATGGTGACCGGAGCTTCCAATGCCCAGCTGATGATCATACTCGTGGATGCGCGTTTTGGGATCATGGAACAAACCCGCCGTCATACCATCATCGCTTCTTTGCTGAACATGCCCCAGGTGGTATTGGCGATCAATAAAATGGATCTCGTAGAATATTCGCAGGACGTATACAATAACATCGTCATTGAATATGCGGCGATGGCAAAATCCCTGGGTCTGAGAAATATTGGTTTTATTCCCATCAGTGCCCTCAACGGCGACAATATCGTAGAAAAATCCCGGTCGATGAACTGGTACGAGGGACCTGGTTTGCTGGAATTGCTGGAAACCGTCTCCATTGATACGGAAACCAATCTTACCCATGCGCGGATGCCCGTACAATGGGTCATCCGTCCACAGACCGAAGAGCTGCCTGACTACCGCGGATATGCAGGAAAAATAATCAGCGGCACTTATAAAGTCGGCGATGAAATAATTGTTTTGCCGGCAGGACTCAAATCTAAACTGACCCGGATTGAAAGCGGTCTCAAGGATGTCGAGGAAGCCGTAGCTGGACAAGCCGTCATTCTTCATCTGGAGGACGACATCGATATCAGTCGCGGTGACATGTTGGTTAAAAATGATCATCCACCCGTGCTGGGTCAGGACCTGGATGTCCTGCTGTGCTGGATGGATTCCAAACCGTTGAAGCCCGGTAACCGGTATCTCGTGCAACACAACAGCCGGCGCGTAAAATCGGTGGTCAAAGAAATCGAATATCGGATTGATGTGAATTCGCTGGAAAAAGTAACCGGCATTGAAACGGTGGCCTTGAATGAAATCGTAAGAGCAAAAATCAAAACAGCCTCTCCACTGGCCTACGACCTCTATCATGCTTTGAGGGCCAATGGCGGACTGATTCTGATTGATGAAACCAGTAACGTAACCGTAGGTGCCTGTATGATTCAATAAAGATTTGGAAGGACCCATGATATGAACCAGAAAATATCCATACAAAAAGTGATTTTCGTCGGCGCCGGCCCGGGTGATCCGGAATTGATTACACTCAAGGCCGTTCGGCATTTACGGGAAGCAGAAGTCATCATCACTGATCGCCTGGTCAGCGAAGCCATTCTGGAAACCCATGTTGGTTCAAACGCCTTGGTGTTGCACGCGGGTAAACAACGCAAAAGAGAAGGATCTACGCCCCAACGAATCATCAACGAATTGTTGGTGGAATATGCACTGCAGGGCAAAAAGGTCCTGCGGTTGAAAGGTGGGGATGTCAGTATTTTTTCAAACCTCCTGGATGAACTCCAGGCCCTGAACCGATACGGGATTCCCTACGAGATCGTTCCGGGTATTACGGCAGCCTGTGGGGCCGCAGCCTATGCAGGCATCCCATTGACTGCCCGAAACTATGCGCAGGCGGTACGTTTTCTGACCTTGCACAACCAGCAGGCCATTGCACCTTCCTATTGGAAGGAGCTGGCGCAGACAGAAGACACACTGGTGTTCTATATGTCGGGCGATTCGACCCATGAACTCATCAAAGAATTACTGGCGAACGGAATCCACGCCGATACCCATATGGCCCTGATTGAACAGGCGACCACACCCTGCCAGAAAGTATTCAGCAGTCCGATCGATGCGTTTGAAAAACAGTTTGGGAACAGGGATTATATATCCCCCACCCTCATCATTGTTGGAAAGGTCGCGACCCTGCACGCATCGCTAAAATGGATAAACAACCAGGAAAATACAGACGAATTATATTTTAAACCAGTTACGCAAAACAAGCAAGAGGAGGTCCGAGCATGAACCCCGAAAAAAAGAAACAGATCCGGGATTTTATCGATTCCCTGGATAAACAAGAACAGATCTGGGCCAACGGCTACCTCGAGGGCCTGCTTCAGGAGGGTTCGCCCATGCCGAACCTCCCAGCCAAACCGTTGGGTGAGAATAAAAAAATTACCATCGCTTATGGTACCGAATCTGGCAACTCAAAAAAAATTGCCAATCTTTTTGCATCCCGGGCAAAACAGGAGGGTATACACGCAAAGCTGGTGAGCCTGGATCAGTACCGGTTAGCGGACCTTCCCAAGGAGGAATATTTTTTGACGGTTATCAGCACACAGGGAGAAGGTGAACCCCCGGCATCGGCTAAGAAATTTTATGACCATATTCACCAAAATGGTTTCAAACTACCCAAACTAAAATACGGTGTGCTGGCTCTGGGAGACACTTCCTATCCGATGTTTTGTAAAGCGGGCGAAGATGTAGACCACCAGTTGGGCCATTTAGGCGGGGAACGCATCGTCGATATCCAGCGTTGTGATGTGGATTTTGAACAGGAGGCATCGACCTGGATGAACGATGTGCTGCAAAAACTGAGCGGATCCAAAGTAGACAATCTTGCCCCTGTGAAGACTACCAAGAAGCCAGGCGGGAAAAAAATATATCAGGGAGAAATTCTAACCAATATCAATCTCAACGACCGCGGTTCCTCCAAACAGACTCATCACATTGAAATCGGTTGTGAAGAAGTGTTTTATAAACCCGGTGATTCCCTGGGCCTGGTTCCCTTTAACCCGACGGTCACGGTGGAGGACATCATCGCTCTGACCGGCATTGATCAAGAGAGAACCTTTGTACACCGCAACGACACTTACACCGCTTATGAACTCCTGCATAAAAAATTAAACATTGTCTATTTACCAGAGCGTGTGGTTGCAAAATATGCCGTCCATGTGGAGCAGGAAATTCCAGCAGTAAAAACCGGGCTGCTGGACTTATTGAAAAAATACCCAGTAAAAGATGCTGCCCATTTCGAAGTCTTTCTGCAACAACTGGAGCCCACCACACCCAGACTCTATTCCATTGCCTCCTCCCTGGAGTCTCTCGATGGTGAGGTTCACCTGACGGTGGCCAAGGATGCCTATACTTTGGAAGAGGAATTAAAATACGGATTGTGTTCTGACCATTTATGCAGCCTGAAGGCCGGGGATAAAATTGAATTCTATATTCACCACAACGATCAATTCCGTTTACCGCAGGACGATCAAGATGTGATCATGATCGGGCCCGGAACGGGCATCGCTCCTTTTCGCGCATTTTTAAGTGAAAGAGAATCAGCGGGCGCTGCCGGACGCAACTGGCTGTTTTACGGTGATCAGCATTTTACCACCGACTTTCTTTACCAGACGGAATTGCAGCAATGGCTGGAAAGTGGCGTTCTCTCTATGCTCGATGTGGCTTTCTCTCGCGATCAGGCAGAAAAAATTTATGTACAACATAAAATTAAATCCCGGGCCAATGAATTTATTCAATGGCTCCAAAACGGGGCGTTTCTATATGTGTGCGGAGCCAAAAAAATGAGTGAAGATGTAGAAAAAACCATCCTGGATTTAATAGAAAAATCCGGAGCCGGACTTAATCCAACCGCCTACCTGGATGAACTCAAATCAAACGGAAGATACCTGAAAGATGTTTATTGAACCCCTCCTTATGAGTGACGCACATTTATCCCATATAGAAAAAGTAAAACAAGCCAGCGACGCCCTCAGGGGTTCCATTTCCGAGGGCCTGGCCGATGAAATCACGGGTTCCATCAGTGAAGACGACAAGGCCCTTGTCAAGTTTCATGGGATGTATTTGCAGGATGACCGAGATCGCCGGGAAGAAAGAGCGGAAAAAAAACTGGAACGCCTGTATTCTTTTATGATCCGGCTGCGTTTGCCGGGCGGCTTTCTGACAGCAGATCAATGGCTGGCTACCCAGAATATTGCGGGCGAACACGCTACGGGCGTAATCAAAATTACGACCCGGCAAACCGTTCAGCTGCACGGATTGTATAAATCCCATGTCAAACCCACCATTCAGGCTTTTAATCAGGCAAGTCTCTATTCTCTGGCCACCTGCGGGGATATCAACCGCAATGTAATTGCGGCAGCTCATCCCAGACAGTCTCCCATCCACCAGGAGATTCATGATTTTTCTTACAAAATCGACCAGCTTCTTTTGCCCAAAACAAAAGCGTATTACGAAATCTGGCTGGACGATGAAAAAATTGCCGATAAAAAAGACGAAGAAGATCCGTTGTACCAGGACCGTTACCTGCCCAGAAAATTTAAAATCGCCATTGCCATTCCGCCAAACAACGACGTGGATGTATTTGGCAATGACCTGGGTCTGATTGCCGTCATTGAAAAGGGCAAACTCCAGGGCTACAATATTTCCATCGGCGGTGGCCTGTCTTCCACCCACGGAAATCCCGCCACTTATCCCCGCCTGGGGACCGTTATTGGTTTTGTAAGCGGCGAAGAAAATATTCTCAAAACGATCTATGAAGTGGTGACCATCCAAAGAGATTATGGTAACCGCTCAGACAGGTCCCTTGCCCGTTTGAAATACACTGTGGACAAAATGGGGGTGGATTGGTTCAAGACGGAAATTGCACGCCGGACGGGCTTTGTCCTGGAAAAAGAAAGACCTTTCCTATTCACGGAAAGAAAAGATTATTATGGTTGGTTTCAGAACAGCGACAGTCTTTGGTATTATACCCCTTTTATTGAAAACGGCCGGGTTACCGATGATGAAAAAGTTGCGATGAAGACCGCACTTTATGAAATTGCAGAAACCCGCAAACTGAATTTTAGATTTACAGCCAACCAGAATGTAATTTTAGCGGACATCCAGTCCGAAGACAAAGCGGCAATCGAAAAAATCCTTCAGAAGTACAACATCGAAGCATATACGCAGTCCATTTCCTCTATCCGTCGCAATTCCATGGCCTGTGTGGCTTTGAGCACTTGTCCGCTGGCTTTTGCAGAAGCCCAACGATATCTTCCCAGCCTGCTTAGTAAAATCGAACCCTTGTTGGATAAATACCATCTTCAGCAGGAAGATATTATTCTGCGCATGACGGGTTGTCCCAATGGCTGTGCCCGGTCATATATTGCCGAAATTGGTTTCATCGGAACCTCCCTGGGGAAATACAACCTACAGCTGGGGGGTGACCACGCCGGAATGCGTCTGAACAAAGTATTCAAAGAAAGCCTCGACGAGGATGCCATCCTTCAGGAACTCGACGTTTTGTTTGCCGCATTTGCCAAAGAAAAAAAAGCAGGAGAATCACTCGGTGATTTTGCCCTCAGAAAACAATGGGTTTAATCTAAAATCGCTGATTTGATCTACAAAAAATAAAAATAAAATTTAAAAGTCTACTAATTTAATAGGGAATTGATTATTTTCGCAGGATCGTTCAATCATTGCCCAATACACCGACGAGTTCATGAGTGCAGAAAAAATACCCGGATTGATTCTCAACCGCTCGGATAAAAACCGGCTTTTCCCCGTATTCCTGAAACTCGAGGAATTGGAAGTGCTGCTCGTGGGCGCGGGTAATGTAGGGCTGGAAAAATTGACTGCTGTTCTGCGCAATTCACCCGAAAGCTCGGTTACCATTGTTGCAACGACGGTTTCGGAAGCGGTTAAAAAAATGGCTGCTTCCTATCCACGGGTGAAATGGATTGAAAAACCCTTTGAACCCGAAGACCTGGATGAAAAAGAAATAGTCATCGTCGCCATTGATGACAAAACAACGAGCAACTATATTCGCGTACTCTCTAAACAGCGAAGACTGCTGGTGAATGTAGCCGACACACCGGAGTTATGCGATTTCTATTTGGGTTCTATCGTAGACAAAGGCAGTTTGAAAATTGCGATATCAACCAACGGTAAATCACCCACCATCGCTAAAAGAATGAGAGAACAACTCAATGAACTCATTCCCGATGAAATCGAAGGCGTCATCGAACAAATGCATACGATCCGCCAAGACCTCCAGGGTGATTTTGCCGAAAAAGTCCGGAAGCTGGATGATTTAACCAAGATCCTGGTTGCCAAAAGAGAAAACCTGGAAGAAACAATCAAGCCACCCGGATGGAACTGGACCAAGGTTGTGTTGCTTTGCCTGGTATCTCTTTTACTGATGGTCCTCGGCCACGCTATCCTGTCTTATTTGCCCCTGCACGAACTGAGTGTCGGGATAAAAAAAATTCCGGAGTATTTTAATATACCTTCTTTTCTCATGATGCTCCTGACAGGATTTCTCGCCCAAATGGTGGACGGATCCATGGGTATGGGATACGGTACCATTTCCACAACCTTTTTGCTCGCCACCGGAGTGAATCCTGCCATTGTGAGCAGCCGGGTACATTCCGCTCGGGTTTTTTCCAGCGGGGTTTCGGGCTATAGTCATCACCGGTTTGGAAACATCAACCGGAAATTATTTAAAACCTTGGTCATACCGGGGGTCGTTGGCGCAGTACTGGGGGCAACGGTCGCCTACTACGGACAAAAATATTCGGTTTACGTGCGCATTCCCCTGTCTATGTATACGCTCTATCTTGGATATTTCATTGTAAAAAAGGCATTTAAAAAACATCAATCGCACGATAAAATTAAAGGGGCTGGCTGGCTGGCCTCAGTGGGTGGATTTATGGATGCCTTTGCCGGGGGTGGATGGGGTTCACTGGTTACGGGAACCCTGATTTCTAAGAGGAGAAATCCACGCTACGTGATCGGATCGGTATGTCTGGCAGAATTTTTTGTGGTCTTTGCCAGTTCGATCACATTTTTTCTTTTGCTGAAAACGTTTTTCCTTTTCGATGTGGCCGGTCTGATTATTGGCGGACTGATCGCAGCGCCTCTGGCGGCCCGACTGGTGGGAAAAATTCCAATAAAGACCATGTTTATCTCGGTTGGATCCGTGGTTATCGTGACCAGCATCCTGACTTTAATCAAAAGCATTTCCAATTTACACTGATGGCGAATAATTTTAATTTGATTGACCCTTGGCATAGTTTTTTAGTCTACTAAATTAATAGACTTATAATTTAAACAACCGATTATGAAACACATAATGATCAAGCGATGTAGAAAAACCAATCAACCCTATATTTTTTTTACATCATCCACCAAAACTGAATGCAGTCCATGAATCAGACGAACAAAACAAATTCCCTTACAACGACCTTTAATTCGAGAGTCCGTTTCCTTTTTTTTATTTTGATATTTACCTCAACAGGCAGCGCCTGGGCGCAAGGGAATAATCTCATCGATGTCTCAGGAAAAGTTTCGGACAAGGAAACAGGAAAACCCCTTCCGGGAGTCAGTGTTCAGATCAAGGGATCCCTGGCGGGCGCCATAACCAGCGACTCCGGGAAATTTACCATCAGAACAAAAAATCAGTTTCCGCTCACCCTCGTCTTTACTTCCGTAGGTTTTGCCCCTCAGGAATTTCAAGTCAAGAATATAGAATCTAAATTATACGTGGCCCTGGAGACCCAGACGGCGCTGGGTCAGGAAGTTGTTGTGACGGCATCGCGTATATCGGAAAAAAGATTAAAATCTCCGGTTGCGATAGAAAAATTAGATATACGTGGTATACGCGAAACTGCTTCTCCTAATTTTTACGATGCACTCCAGAATATGAAAGGTGTGCAGATGACCACATCGAGTTTAACGTTCAAAATTCCCAATACCCGGGGCTTCAATATCCCGAATAATTTTCGTTTTGCGCAAATGGTGGATGGCGTCGACATGTTGTCCGCCACCCTTGGCGTCCCCTTGGGAAATGCCATCGGACCGACGGAGTTGGATATTGCCAGTGTGGAAGTGACACCCGGTGCCGCGTCTGCACTTTATGGCATGAACGCCATCAACGGAATGGCAAACATGATTACCAAGAGCCCGTTTACTTACCAGGGTTTGAGTTTTTATCAGAACACGGGCGTCAACCACGTCGCCGATCCCGACTACCCGCTCAGTGTTTTAACGGAAACCGCCATCCGCTATGCCCAGGCCTTCAACAACAAATTCGCCTTTAAACTAAACTTCGGATATATGCAGGGAAAAGACTGGCGTTCCAACAATCAGTCTGATCAGAATCCCAACTATTTGAACAGCGCCAATCCTTTGTTTCCTGCACTTAACGGCCCAAAAAATAATACGGCCTATGATGGTTGGAATAAATACGGCGACGATGCCCTGGCAGGCAGCAACCTGATTTCGCTGAGTGGTCTTAACATTGATGGCAAGCCCAATCAAACCCTGCGCATCGCCAGAACAGGTTATTGGGAAGATGACCTGAACTCTCCAGATGTTCACAACTTGAAATTTGATGGTCAGCTCAACTACCGCATTACCAACAACGCAGAACTATCCTATGGCTACCGGATCGGTCAGATGGATGGCACATTCCAGCGGGGTAATAAAATCAGGCTGAATGGCGTCACGGTTCAAAATCATCATGTGCAATTGCAGGGGAGCAACTATACCATCAGTGCCTATATGTCCATAGAGCACACCAATCACTCCTATAATATAAAGCCGCTGGCTGACAATATTGACTTGTATACTGGTGGAGCTTCTGATACGAAAACACCCACAAGCTGGGGAACGAAATATAAAAATGCCCTGCTCTTGTATGCGGCCAATGACGGGGGTGCCCTCACGTCCGCCAATCTGGCCGCTGCCAACCAATACGCCCGGGCACAGGCCGATGCCGGACGCGCACAACCGGGTACGGCTGCCTTCAAATCGCTGATGGACACCATAATCAACATCAACAATTGGGACATTAAATCCGCTACGACGCCCGATGCCCCCACCACCGGTGGAGCAGCCCTCTGGCAAAACAGTCGCTATTATAATATCGATGGACAGTGGGATCTGACCCGCTATACCAAATCCTTTAACCTGCTGGTCGGAGGCAATGCAAGACTGTATAATATTATTCCGGATGGCAATAATTTTGTAGATTTTTCAAGACCCATCGCAGAACGCAACAAAGAACTCCCGAATGGAACCTTTGGTAGCCTGGTGGTATATAAAAATATTGGCGGATTTTTTCAGGTGACCAAAACATTGCTGGATGAAAAACTAAAATTGTGGGGATCCTTGCGCATCGACTACAATCCTTATTACAAACCAATCTGGACGCCACGCTTTGCCATGGTTTATACCTTTAAAGAAAACCATAACTTCCGGTTTACCTTTCAGGAAGGTTACCGGTTCCCGGCGCTTTTCGAAGCCCTTTCTTTTGTCAACAATGGGCGTGTCCGGCGCGTGGGCAGCCTTCCCTTTATCAACGAAGGATTGGGGTATTTGCAAAACAGTTATACGCAGACCTCCGTCATCAATTTTAATGCAGCTGCCAGCGCCCAAGGAAACTCAGACGCGGCGGCTCTGGCCAATCAGCAATTGCTGAAGGTCGCCAACCTGCCGGATGCCGGTCCTGAAAAAATCACCTCTTTTGAAGTGGGTTATAAATCCGTGCTGCTCAACAACACCCTGGTTATTGATCTGGACGCCTACGTAAATCAATACAAAGGTTTTCTCGGGCAGGTTCAGGTGTATGTACCCAATGGAGTACAAGTAGGAACCAACGCCGGCATTTTAGCCATGCTTGATCGCAACCGGGACGCAACGGCTGCCTCGGGTCAAAATGCTGCCAGCCTCGGTCAAAGCCGGTACCGGGTATACACCAATGCGATTGCTACCTACTATAACTGGGGATCAGCCCTAGCCATTACCTATAACTTCTATGAAAAGTATACCATAAACGGCAATATCAATTTTAACAATATGCAATCCAGCAGTCCCAACGACTTGTTTGTAACCGGATTCAATACACCAAAATGGAATACGGTACTCTCTTTTGGCAACCCGCAGGTTGCCCGGAATACCGGATTCAATATCACCTGGAGATGGCAGGACGCCTTCCTCTGGCAATCCCCACTGGTCAATGGTACCGTGAATGCATACAGTGCCCTGGACGCGCAGGTAAACTACCGGTTTGTCAAACAACATTCAACCGTAAAACTGGGTGGAACAGATCTTTTAAACCACCGGTATTTTCAGTATGCCGGCGGACCTACCCTGGGTGCTATTTATTATGTGGCAATCACCGTGGACGGACTTTTGGACTGATGGGTGGTAGAAAAAGCGGAAACCCCTTAAACAAACCGCGACCGGCTTGATTTACAAGGTAGATTTTATCGAAACTACCTTAGTTCGAACTTTTCATTTATCTTTGTGTTGTTAGAAAGAATAACACAAGATCATGAGGACATTCTCCATTTGCTGTTGTTGTAGTGCATGTCGGCTTGCCGCAGGGGGGAATATTCTTATATAGCTATACATAAACGCAATAATTATAAGGGCCCCGATTCAGGGGCCCTTTTTATTTTTAATATGTTCTACCAGAATACCAAATCCATTGCTTTTCCAGGAGTAAAAGAAAAACTGGCGTCCCTCCAGGCCCGGATTGGGAATACGCCCTTGATCTCCTTTCCCAATATTTTTCGAAAGGATCAGGTGATGGTGTATGCAAAACAGGAATGGAAACAGCTTTCCGGAAGTGTCAAGGCAAGGGCGGCATTTGCCATCGTACGGGATGCTCTAGAAAGAGGACAACTTCATCCAGGAAAAATCCTCCTGGACGCTACCAGTGGAAACACAGGAATTGCCTATGCCCATATCGGAAAATTTCTGGGCATACCGATGACCCTTTGTTTACCCGAAAATGCTTCCGCGGAAAGAATAGAGATCCTTCGTTCCCTCGATGTAAAACTGATCCTCACTTCCCGATTCGAGGGAACCGACGGTGCCCAGGAAACGGCGCGCGCGCTGGCTGAAAATAAGCCGGACCAATATTTCTATGCCGACCAATACAAGAATGAAAACAACTGGAAAGCACATTATGAAGGAACCGGTGTAGAGATACTCAGGCAATTGCCCGGTATCACCCATTTTGTCACGGGATTGGGTACCACCGGTAGTTTTATCGGAACTGGCAGGAGGCTCAAAAAAAAGGATCCCGCTATCCGTCTCATCTCATTGCAGCCCGACAACCCATTGCATGGAATGGAGGGGTGGAAACACTTGGAAACAGCGGTAGTACCGCAAATCTATGATCCCTGGCTGGCCGATGAAAACCTGGAGATCTCCACTGAGGAAGCATATGAAATGATCAAAACTGTTCATGACAAAGAAGGATTGATCCTCAGTCCCTCCTCTGCCGCCAATCTGGTCGGCGCCCTGCGGGTCGCTTCGCAAATTGAAAAAGGAATTGTCGTAACCCTTCTTCCTGACAATGCAGATAAATATGGAGAGCTCATCAAAAAATTATTGAAATGATTCTTTTTGACAATATATCCGTTCAAAAGATTCGAGCTCATGCAGAATACATTTTTCCCGATGAATGCTGTGGTTTTTTATTGGGAGAAGATCAGCCAGAGGGCGGCCGCCTTGTTCAGCAACTAAAAGAGGTAAGGAATGCCAAATCGGGAGACAAGAAAAGACGATATGAAATCACGGCCAAAGATTACATCGAGGCAGAAAAGCTGGCGGCCGAAACAGGATTGACGCTCCTGGGTATCTATCACTCCCATCCCAACCATCCGGCCATGCCTTCTGAAACAGACAGGATAGCCGCTCAACCTTATTTTTCCTATGTGATCGTCTCGGTAATGCAGGGAAAAACCCATGATATCCGTAGTTGGCGACTCAATGAATCCGACCAGTTCGATGAAGAAAAATTTTCACTCATTTAAATCAATCATATTATGGCAACTGTAATTATTCCCACACCCCTCCGAAAATTTACCAATCAAACGGCCAAACTGAATGTCGATGCGCATACCGTCGGGGAGGTAATCGAAAAGATTACCCTGGATTACCCTGAATTGAAAAAACATTTATTGGATTCGCAAGGAGCTGTCCGCTCTTTCGTCAATATTTTTTCAGGCGATGATGACATCAGGGACCTAGAAAAAGAAAAAACATCCGTCGACCATTCAACCATCATCAGCATTGTCCCTGCCATTGCCGGCGGACTGCACTAAAATCATTGAAATGACAACATCAGATATACATTTTTCAAAAGAAGAGCTTGCCCGTTATAACCGGCACATTATTATTCCGGAATTTGGAGAAGAAGCACAGCTAAAACTGAAGGCAGCCAAGGTGCTGATCATTGGCAGCGGCGGACTGGGTAGTCCAGCCCTTTTATACCTGACAGCAGCCGGTGTAGGAACGATTGGTATCGTGGATTTTGATGTAGTGGACGACAGCAATTTGCAAAGACAGGTTTTGTTTGACATACATGAAATCGGCAAAGCAAAAGTAGAAGCCGCCAAAAGAAGACTCGAAGCCCTCAACCCGCATGTGCAATTTGTATTACACAATACCCACCTCAATTCCACCAATGCGCTGGACATCATCCAAAACTATGATGTGGTCGCTGACGGGACGGACAATTTTCCAACCCGTTACTTGGTCAACGATGCGACTTTGTTGCTGGATAAGCCCAATGTCTATGGTTCTATATTTCAATTCGAAGGCCAGGTTTCCGTTTTTAACTATGTAAACAGCCAAGGTGAACGGGGTCCCAATTACCGGGATCTTTATCCCACCCCGCCGCCACCCGGACTGGTACCCAGTTGTGCGGAAGGAGGTGTACTGGGCGTTTTACCGGGTATCATCGGAAGTCTCCAGGCGTTGGAAGTAATCAAGGTGATTACAGGAATCGGCGAACCCTTGTCCGGGAGGTTTTATACATTCGACGCACTGAATTTCGAGAGCCGGACCTTTCACATCAAACGCCGGGATGACAATCCTGTCAATGGAAAAAATCCAACCATCCACAAGCTCATCGACTATGAGCAGTTTTGTGGTATGCGGGCAATAGAAGAAAAACCCGTAAAAGAAATTACCGCGCGTGAACTATACGATTGGCAGGTAAAGGGAACCCCGTTCAAACTGATTGATGTGCGGGAACCTTCTGAATATAAAATAGTAGAAATCGGAGGAGAACTGATTCCCCCGTCTACTGTGTTAGACCGTGCGGAGGATATTCCCAGGGATATTCCAGTTGTCCTTCACTGCAAAGCGGGTACGCGAAGTCTCAAGGCGATCCGTGAACTCGAAGAAAAATTTGGATTCAAAAATCTTTACAATTTAAAAGGTGGCATCCTGGCCTATATCGATCAGGTGCAACCAGCATTGACCCGCTACTAAAGTTCCTCCTTTGGGCGGCCATTTTATGCGGGACAATCCAACAGAATGGATTGAATCACCCTGAAAACCAAGCGGTAAATGGTTGTGACCATTTACCGCTTGGTTTTACCGTCCAATATTTTAGAGCGCCCAATTAGAAGGAATTTGCTTCGGTCTTGGCCCGGTTATAGGCAGAATATCCTTTTTCTGCTACATCTTCCGCTTCTGATTTGACCGAAGAAAATTTATCTTTTACGCCATCCACCAGATC
>JABDAN010000035.1 GCA_013289175.1 Bacteroidota bacterium | reverse complement strand
CCTTAAAGGCCTTGGTTCTTTCCGAAGCCCGGTATAACAATGGCTATACATCCTATCTGGAAGTGATCATTATGGAAACCAATCTATTTGATGCACAATTGCAGGAATCCACCACCTTACAGGAAAAATTAAATTCGATTGTAGCCTTGTATAAGGCGCTCGGGGGCGGATGGAATTAATTTAAGATATTCGTATGCAAACAAATCACTTAGAAATGCTTCCAGCTTTTTATTTGTCCTTCCCTTTTTTGCTTTTGCTGATTTTCGTGAATTACCTGGGCTACCGGTTCAAAAATATGCATATCCGGAAATTTCCGGGGACCGAGCATGTCGGGATCGGCCCGACAGAAGGATCTCTGCTTGGATTAACGGCTTTGTTGCTCTCCTTTACATTTGGGATGACGGCGACCAAATACGAACTCCGTCGCCAGCATATTGTCACGGAGACCAATGAAATCGCCACGGCTATCTTGCGGTGTGATTTATATCCGGACAGTGCCAGAAAACTTCTGAGAGCCGACATGAGAGACTATCTGGAAACCCGGATCGATTATTATGCAGAAGGAGACAAGGAGGAAAAAATTGCACGGTCCCTCGTTCAAACGGATTCCATTTCCAAATTGATTTGGAATCGGGTTGCCCAGCTTTCTCACGATCCTGCTAATGCGGTTGCCAGTCAACAAATGATTCCAGCCACCAATGGACTAATTGATATCGTGATTACCCGCGAGGCAGCCCGCGTTGCGATGGTTCCGGGAATGATTTTAGTGGTGCTCTGTGTGCTGATCCTGGTTTCTGCATTTTTATCGGGATATGGAAGCAAGAGCTTGGAAAGGAATAAAGTGCTGGTGGTAGCATTTGCTTTGATGACGACCCTGGCCCTATACCTCGTGATTGATTTGGATAATCCCAGACAGGGTTTTGTGAACTTGAATTCTACTGAACAATTGCTGGTGAATCTCAGGCAACTTTTTACAGACAAATAATGATCGAGATTCTGCTCCAATGGATGAAAACCAATTGCCCAGGAATTTCCAAGGGTTATAAAATTTCTTTTTTGAAGACAGCTTTTGTATTTTTTTTCCTTTTTGTTCAGACGATCTCTTTCGCTCATTCAAAAGATACCCTAGCCGCATCCGCGCTGCATCCCCTGGGTAGGTATGCCTGGACTCCGGAGGGAAACCTGGAACTCATTAGTTCCGGCGTACATTTCGGTTTTAATTTCCTTGGAACGGAATGTAAAATATATACAGCACTTTCTGATCCCCGCGCCCACAGCTATTTGCAATATACCATAGACGGAATCTACCAGAAAAGAATCAGGATATCCGGAAACCGGTTTCAACCCATCGTGGTCGGTGGGTTGAGTAAGGGCACGCATACCTTGTGGATTTACAAAGCAACGGAAGCGGCAACGGGTCCGATTTTTATTCAAAAAATCGCTGGGGGGAATATACAGACCTTAAAAATTCCTCCAAAACCACTGATTGAATTTATTGGCAACAGCATCACCTGCGGTGCAGCAGCGGATCCATCCGATATTCCCTGTGGCATGGGGGAGTACCATGACCAACACAATGCCTACATGGCTTATGGACCCAGGCTGGCCCGGGCCCTGGATGTAAATTTTATTTTAAGCAGTGTGAGCGGCATCGGAATTTACCGGAACTGGAATAGCCTGGCACCGGTCATGCCGCAGGTTTATGAAAAAACAGATTTCCAGGTCAATGGCGTACGCAACTGGGATTTCAAAACTTATCGCCCACGCATCGTAAGCATCGCTTTGGGAACAAATGATTTTAGTGATGGTGACCATGTGCAGGCGCGATTGCCATTTGATAGCACGGTCTTCGTTTCCGGCTACATCCAGTTTGTAAAACTGGTCAAATCAAAATACCCGCAGGCAAGAATCATCTTATTGAGCAGCCCGATGCTAAACGGGGCTAAAAGAGAAAAACTGCAGAACTGTTTAAAGGCGGTTAAATGCAATACGGACAAAGCCTTCCCCTCATCAAAGCCGGTGGCACTTTTCTTTTTCGAGCCCATGCAGGCCAGGGGATGCGGCGGTCATCCAAATGTGGAAGACCATGCGATTCTGGCCAGACAACTCATGCCCGCTTTCCAGAAATTGTTATAAGCCCGGGTCACTGGACTTAAGTGAGTAGTTTTAAAAGATGGAATAAACCGGGACAGATTTCCAGGTTGCCGCTGGTTCATCTATCTTTTGGTATGAGACGTTGTTCCCGATAATTCAGGCGGAGTTCCCCTTCCTTATTTGATTTTTGCTTTGCGTTGCCTGCTTTTTCTCTCCAGGTTTTCCCTTACTCGATATTGCACCATTTCAGCAATAAGTTTTACGGGCAGCGCCTTTCCTATGGGAAACTGTACGGTCCCCTTGGAAGTGGTAAAGGATTTGAGTTTTTCTTTAAAGGCCACGATGGGTCCTGGCAGAGCATAAAAACCGATATGCGAAGTATGGGCGGCAAAATATACCAGTACTCCTTGGAATTTATAGGCCGGCATGTTATAGCTGATCACTTCCTCTGCCTCGGGAACAGTTTTTTGGATCGTTTGTCGAAGCTGTTTTAAACCTTTTTGGTGGCTGACCGGTTGAGCCTGGATATATTCATCCACAGAAGAGAATCTTGTTTTTTCCATGATTATCCTTTAAATGGATCCAAAAATAAGGTTCCCCGGATGCTGGAAGTGTTTAAAAAAGCAAACCCTTTAAAATCTGGGACTTCAAAGGGTTTGCGTATTTTATTCATTGAGTGACTTCAAGTCCATTCGTTAGTGGCCGCCAAAGTCAAATACAAGACCACCTGTAAATCCAAACTGAAGGACGGTGGCGTAGGTTGTATAGGCATAAGGAGGATATCCAAATCCAGGAGAATAAAAGGCAGTTCCAGTAGCCTGCGCAGATCCGAGCAATTGGGCACCGATTTTTACTCCGACGGAATTTCCAGCCTTGATTTTTACCCCGGCTTTCAGATCCCAGGCGAATTTAGTGGAATTGCTGGAAGCCGTAACAAAGGCTGCGCCCAAACCAATGCCTCCATAAGGTTGGATTTTGGGATTGTTCATCAGGTACTGTTCAAAGTTTAAAAGCAGATAAGAAATGGTTGCTGTGGTGTTGGTGTTCAGCTGAACGTTTTGGGGATAGGAATACAGCGGAATGTTGGTTCTTTGATACTGATATTGTAATTCCACTCCAGTTCCTTGCGCATTTACGCCTTCTAAAGAGCCTCCAAAGATGCCACCAGCATTGATAAAAGCATAGGCATTTCCAAAATTGATTCTATCCCGAAATGTATATCCACCATAAAGATTGAGGGATAAATGTTGGGAAAAACCGGTTGCTGCGATAAATAGTACGGCGGATGTAATCAGTAATTTTTTCATGATAAGTTAATTGGTGATGATACGATTAATAATAGCAAAACGATTGATTATGACCGTTTTACGGTTGTGCGGATACAAATATAATACAAATTATTGATTGGATATTTTGGCCAACTTTTTCATGAAGGGAGGTAAATACACGTTGCCAACGGGAATAATCTTATCCTTCAGGTGGATATGTTGTTTCTCCACGCTGATGATCTTATCCATCGCAATAAAGTAAGATCGGTGAACCCGGGTAAACCGGTGGGAGGGCAGTAGATCCTCCATTTCCTTCATCGTTAGTAAACTGACGATTCTTTGAGATTTTGTATAAATAGAAACATAGTTCTTCAGGCCCATGACATAATAAATTTCATCCAGTTCGATTCTCACCAGACGGGTTCCCTCTTTTACGAAAATATAACCTCCTTTTAGAGACGACAAAGGAGCCGGTACCGATCCATTTTCCCCGGGGAATTTGAGCTTGTAGGCTTTTTCCGAAGCCTGGTAGAAACGCTCGAAGGAAACAGGTTTGGCCAGAAAGTCAATGGCATGGTGCTCAATCGCGTCGAATGCAAATTTCCGGTTAAGGGATAAAAGAATTACGGGCACACCCTGCTGCAATAAATTGAAGGATGGACTGCCTACAACCATGGATTTACGAATTTCCAGCAGGATAAGGTCTGCCGGATCACTTCGAAGTGAAATCAAAGCATCCCGTGGATGGGCAAAAGAACCCAGGTATTCCAAGAATGGAATTTTCTTCATGTAATTTCTTAAAGACTGAACCGTTTGCGGATGGCTGTCAACAATGATACATTTCAGCATAGGCTTGAAAAGGGTCAGCTGGGACCGAAGCAACACGCTTCAGTTCTTTGTCCTAACGCAACTTACAAAATATAATTTCTATCCCGGCACACACAAAAAAGGCTCCCGGTTTAAACCGGGAGCCTAGTAATGTGCGAGATGAAGTCAACTATAGTTTGGCAATCTGTATGACGCCTTCTTTGCCCGCGATGTTAAATTTCAACAAATAATTTCCAGGGGCCATCGCAGAAAGATTAACCTGTATGGATTGATCTCCTGCACTGCGTGATCCGCTGTAAATCTGTGATAACATTTTTCCATCCATCCCGATCAGATCAATCTGCACCAGTTTTTCAGTGCCGAGTTGGAATATGATGTTGGCGGTAGAATGAATCGGATTGGGAGCCACCATGATGTGGTAGTCATCTACAATATTTCCTTTATCATTTAATACTACCAGCAGGAAGCTCTTGCTTACGGTTCCACCATTGCCATCGCTGGCTGTTATGGTCACTACACAATTTCCTGCATTGATTCCATTGATGGTGAGTTCAGAACCATTGACGGTTAGGGTAGCAAAAGTTGAACTGTCCGTTTTCACTGTATAGGTCAAGACGTCCAGACTATCGGGATCACTGAAGTAGTGACTTAACTCGACCGTGCGGCTTGTTCCCTTATCGATCACGACTTCAGGCATATCGGTGGCCACAGGCGGAGCATTGTGTTTTACGGTCAGCTGGAGTGTATCCCATGCACTGGCTCCATAGGGATCCGTCGCTTCAAATACCAGGTCAACCCTGCCGGTATCCATCGGTATGATGCTGGTCTGCCCGGTTGTATCGACATAGGTTTTCACCACCGTATTGTTCGGTCCTGCAAAACTATAGTGCAACAGGTCACCGTCGGGATCGGTAAATACGGTATCCATTGCAATCATCAGCGCGGCCCCTTGCAGGGAAATCGTACGACTGACCAGATGGTTGTATACATAGGGCGGCCGGTTGGTATTGCTGACGAGCACAATCAGGGAATCGGTTCGTTTATTTCCATGATCGTCTACCAAATTGATAGCGAAATAGTGAAGACCTGCATCAGCATATCCCGGTCTGTAGATAAAATAACTACCGGTATCCGTGTTGTTGACCGATGCAGCGGTATCCGGCTTGACGAGATTCACCGTTACGATGCCACCTCCGTCATCGACGGCTGGGATCAGCGCGTTGAGCGTATCGGCCTCATTGACTCTCAGCGTATCATGATTGGTCAACGTGGGTGCCTGATCAATATGCAGGAAGACGCTTACTTTGGTTTGCGGTGTCGCAGGGTCATTGGAATGGACGATCAAATCAGCGGACTGGTCAGGTGGTGTAGCCAGGGGTCCGTGAGCGGTAAGGGTCAATTGTTGGGTTTGACCTATTTTGACCGTTCCACTGTCAGGATACATTGTCAGCCAACCACCTGTTGAATCCGTTTGAGCATAAGCGGCCATATAAAAATCACCATTGAACTGTATTTCTTGGAACGCATCTGTTTCATTGACCTTGGTATAAAAAGCCTGATGTTTTTGCTGATCTGAAGTGACGTATTGAAAACCTTGGGGGAATCGCATGCCGTAAGCATAATCCCACTCAACCCAGAAATCCTCATAGGCGTTGATCAGAATGCTCGAATCCAGGGCTGCTATGATATAGGTTCCGGTGCCGGACGTATCGGGCTGAATATCTACTGACTGTTCGTAGATAACCGTTGAGTTATTGATATTGGAACCCAGCCGGATTCTGAATTTGATGGTGTTGGCCAACATCACATCCGTGCGGTAGAGATCCCCTACATGCGATAAGTAAAATCCTTTTTTACCTCCGTTGAAATGACTTACCGCCATGATGGTTGGCTCATCAACACCAGTTCCCAGGTAGTCGACATATTGTCTGCCATTGGCGGGCTCAAAGGCCAGAATAGAATCCGCAAAACCGCTGGCGGGAATACCCAGGGGTCTGCCCGTTACACCCAGTGTTGTTTTTAATCCACTGCCATACAAACTAAACACGGTAGGTTTTGATTTGATGGACTTGACTGGAGTGATTGGCTTGACACTGTTGTAGGAAATGCCGGGCCGGTGATATTGTAAACTCAAAGTGTAGTCCATATCGCCGAGTCCTGTATTACCCAGCTGCACATATTTCACAGCTGAATCCGATTGTTGCACGGTAATGTGCAGACTGGTGGAATCGGTCGTGACAACCGGCGGTTGAATAACCGTAGCCGTGATTGGAATTGCGATGGGCGTAGGATAGTCAGAACTTACATTGACAAACTCACTGACCGTTCCCATCGAGGGGATGGGCGTGAAAGTAATATGGTATTTGAGTTCATCACCTGGTGCCAAAGTAACTGGGAATTGGATCAGCCCATTGGTCACTTCATCCAAGGCAAAGGCGGAATTATTAGAAAAATCAATGTTGCTGATTGTAACGGTTTGCAAACCGTTATTTTTTATGAGTACCGGTTGGTTGTACGTATTCTGAACACTGCCGGCATTGGTATAGGCGACCACCTTACCAAAGGCCACCGTATCCGTTGTTTTTACGCTGTTGGGTCCATTCATATCCAGCTCCATCGGAATATTAACCGTGGTGAGCAGCGGATCATTGGAATGGAGGGTGATATAATCTTTGTAGACTCCATTGGTCATGCTGTTGGTAGTCCAGATGGCCGGAAGGGTAACAGAATCACCCGGATGCAGTGTATAGGGAACAGAAGGAACATATTCTATCGCTCCCCGGTTTTGATACCACAAGGTTTGATTATAAGCCAGGGTTCCGTCTGTACCATCCTGATTTTCGATTCCCACCAGGAAACTCTGTGTGATATTGGATTCAAACTGTCCGGACTGATACATCATTTTTATCCGACCGTCTTTATAGAAGATGGTTTCAAATGTTACAGTGCCGGCGTCGGTAAAATTACCACCGAACATACTGGAGAATTCCACAACCAATTTTTCACTGTCTGTATAGTAATAGATCTGACCGATATATTTACCACTGGTATAGTCGTATCCCTGGGTCAGTGGATAGTTGGCCGTAGCAATCACACCATTGGGTGGCAGGGGTGAAGGAATGGTTGGTGCAATCTGATTGACCGGTTTCTCATAGTTCAAAGTGACATTTCCCTGCCAGTCAATATAGAGTGAATTGTAGGTGCCACCGTAATAAGGGAAGGTAAAGGGAAGCTTGATTTGCTGACTTCCGATGCCTATGGGACTCAGAATTGAAGCCGTTCCCAGGCCATTACCGAGTTCTATCCAATTGTAAGCAGCCGTGCTGCTGTCCATGGATTTATGAATGCTGTATGTATGGGCGGAGTCTAGTCCGTTGCCCACGCCCTGTCCACTTTGATTCATGGCAAACCATTGGGGATGTTCCACCATAATCTTCAAGTCTCCATCGCCATGGTTGCCCAGGGTCAAAGAAGCGGGTAGGGTTTGACCGGGATTGAGCGCATTGACTTGTCCACCAGTTAGAGAATAAGTCAGGGAACCTGCGGCTTTGCCGGCTCCTGATAGTACCACCGTAAAGACTGCTTGGGCCGAATCATCCGTGGTAACGGTTAATGTTCCGGGATAACTGGTCTCTGCCGTCGGAGCAAAAGTCACCGGAATATGCAGCTCAGACAAAGCGGGCACCGTCACCGGAGCCTGATCTGTCGTATAAGCGGCATTGCTGAAGGAGGTAGAGAGTAGATTAACTGGTTTGGTACCGGAATTCAGAAAGACCGCATCCATTTTCGAGGTGGCGTTTTTGTAGACGCTACCAAAGGCGAGCGTGTCTGTTTTCTGCATCATACCCTGGATACCGGTAACGGTAAATACCGCCGGTAAATCAACTTTTTCCTGAAGCGGATCGTTGGTAGTCAAAGCGATCGATGTATTATAGGTGCTGTCGATTAAGCCGGCTGCCGAAGCAGTCACGGTAACACGAACACTGTCGCCCACAGCCACCGCTCCGCTGGTTGGGAAAATGGAGGTGATGAATTTTGGTGCCGATGGAACAAACCAAAGCGTTGTATTGTCTGCTACGACAAAAGGCGCGGGGGTCACGTCGAAGGCAGCCACGTTGATTCCCTTGGTTTCATCCTTGCTTTCCAGACCGATCAATCCAAAACCCTCAGTAGCCCAGGTATTGTTTACGGTCTTGTAGTTCATTTCAATTTTTCCATTGCTGTACAAAACAATCTGGAAGGTCGCTTGTCCATAGCTGAAGGATCCTCCACCAAACTCATTGCCACCAAAATATTCCAGGTCATTGTATTGAACAATGAATTTGCCCGGTAAGGATTTGATGAAAACGTGTTCGTTTGAATTGACTACCGGGGACATATATTCGACAAATAAACCGGCGATGACTCCATTGAGGCCGTCTCCGGGAATGGGCAGCGTATAGCTCACTATATTCATGGCTCCCGGGTAATTCAGAGACAAACAGCCAAAACTATTTACATAAACCTGGCTGATGGTATCTCCATAATATTTCATTTTGAAACCCAGCGGATACAGTGCTGAGGTTTTGATATCTGCAGCCAGGATCCGGGTGATTTCGGTTCCCGTTGCAGAGATATCATCCCAGCTATATACCGGCCCATCGGGTTCATTGCTGTCGATCCAGGCATAGTCCATGCTGGCATCCGTGCCTTTGGCCATCTTGGCTTTCAATTTCATTTTATTGACGGCCGCTATTTCCGGCATGGAATAACTCAAGGGATATTTGCCTGTCTTGTTGGAGATGACAAATGTATTTTTCCCAATAGAATCCACCGGAGCGACGATCTGGATAGGAACACCCGACAGTGTCATCACCGGAGGTCTCACGCCGACTCCGGAGCCCGACAGATTCAGGGTTCCGTCATTGGTTGAGATGACTATTTTAGCCAGTTGCAATCCGGCTGCGGTCGGTGTAAATCTTACCGTCAGCTGAGCTGAATCACCAGGATTGAGACTGTCCGGCATAGATATCAGTGTGAATCTATTGTTGTTGGAGTTGAAATTAAAATTGTTGAGGGTCGACAGTCCTGCATTGTACATCATGATCGTCGCATCCCCGTCCTTTCCGATAAATACAGATTGGGCGTCCAGTATACCGATCTTGGACGTCAGGGTTCCTTTTTGTCCCGATACCGTTACTACCATCGGAACACCCACCATCGGATTGTTGAGATCATTGGAACTGATCTGAAGATTGTAATTGTATCTACCATTGCGGATCGTGGAAGCATTTCCATTGGCCGCGATGTTGGCCACCGCCAGTCCGGGCAGGGATCCACTATTCGGTGAGAGGCTAATCAAATTGCCGGGATAACCCTCATCACTTAAACCATACATGAAAAATCGAGTAGGTCCCACGGCACTGGTTAGCGTAGACCAGGTTGCCCCTTTGTCGCTGCTCACCATAAAATTATTTGCCAGTGAATCGGCTGCACCATATTCAGCACCTTGTGTATAACCATACAGCGGATCGTATTGGTAGACGATCCAGAACCATTCGCCCGGTTGAAACAGGAAACTGCCATTGAGCTTGGTAGCGGTAAAGGAATAGTCTGAAACAGGACCTACCAGTGTTTGTTTAAGCAGCAGGGTTCCTTGTGCGGGAGTAAGACCGCCTTTATAAATGTAAATGGTGATCGGAGCGGTAACCCCAGAGGTTTGGAATACGGTTCCTACATGAGTTAAGTTAAATGGTTTTTTTGTTACATTCAACCGGGTGGCGGCAGAGAAGTCTACGCGTTGATCATCCCCGATAAAATAATAAGTATAATCCTGGTCCACCAGTCGCAGTGTATCATTGAATCCACCATCCTGTCTTTCCCAAGATGAAGAAACGGGAATGGGAGTGCCAGTCCAGTTCATCGGACCGGTACCGCTGTTGGTTAGTTTAAAAGAGGTGGAAGCCGTTGGACTCGATGTAACATTGATGTTCATCACAAGCGTGTCGGTGGGTAGATTTACGATCGGACCATCCAGGGTCGTTACTTTAACCTGGTTGGAGAGCTGGCTTTCATTGGCCCAAATGTCCTTGGCACTGACGCTGATATAATATCCGGTCGTAGGCAACAGTCCGCCGATGTTGAAAGTTTCAGCAGAACCGGCTGCCAGGGCTTTTTTTATAATGATTTTGTTGACCGTATTTTTTTGCGTGCTGTCAAAGGGAGTCGTTGCGTAATACACGATATAACTGTCGGCATTGCCGTTGTCTTGATCCGCGGGTGCGGTCCAACTGAGGTCAATGCTGTTTTGCGCATTGCTTTTTCCTGCCAGATCGGTGATGGCATTGGGTGGAATGCCTTTATCCGTTTGTAAGGCCTTACCGGCATCCAGTGCGCCGATTCCCATCAGTCCGTTGTACTGGGGATCCATAGCGATAAAGGGCCTCACGGAATGAAACAACCGGTTTTTGAGGTCATCATTGGTGAATCCCATTTTTCCAAATTGCGACACGATCAGGGCAGCAACACCCGAAACATGCGGCGTCGCCATGGAAGTACCTTCCATATAACCATATCCATTGTTGGCGATCGTACTGGCGATCATCTGATGGCTGGTGCCATCCACGTCATCATCGCCGCCCGGCGCGGAAATATCCACCCAGTCTCCGTAGTTAGAAAAAGAAGATTTGTTATCGAATACGCTCGTAGCGCCCACGGCAATACAAGTAGGATAGTATCCAGGATAATAAAGATCATTGGAATTGCTATTGCCTGCTGCAAATATCACCACACCGCCATTCATCGGTCCGATCTGATTGCCGTTGACATCGCGTCCGGCTTCCTTGGTAAAATAATCGATGGCATCCAGTACGGCCTGATCGTATACGTCAGGAGAAGTATATCCCCAGGAGTTCTGGGAAATTACGGCTCCATTATTGGCTCCATAAACAATGGCTGCCGCAGTACCCGCACCATCAGCACCGTTCGTACCAAAAATTTCACTTGACATGATGCGCACCCCGTCACCATTGCCGGTACCGCCGGCGATACCGCAAACACCCAGGCCGTTGTTGTTCACCGCTGCGATCGTACCGGACGTGTGGGTACCGTGATCGCCGGGAGAAATCTGGCTGGAATTGTCACCAAAATCGTATCCATGGATATCATCTACATAACCATTCCCGTCATCATCAACACCGGGTAGTCCATTGAGTTCAGCCAGGTTTACCCACATGTTCGCCGCCAGGTCTTCGTGTTTGTAGTCAACGCCTTCATCCACGACATCCACAATGACATTGGGCGTACCGGCATTGATTTTCCAGGCGGGCTCCAGATCGACGTCCGCGCCGGTATAACCTCCTTCCTGACCCGTATTGTGGTAGTTCCACTGCAGGTAGTAATAGGGATCATTAACCGGTGAAACATAACCACCGGCATCCAAAGGTTTTGATTTGGGAGACCCTGATATTTTTATGATGGGTGTCTGAATGGATTTGATAACATAGGCGGGTTGGGCTGTTTCGATTTCAGAAACGGTTTTAAATGAATTGACCGCGGAATTGATTTCCGTGGCATTGTCAACCTGAATAGCATACCATCTGTCTAAACCATATTTATGTTGTTTGGCCTCCATGCGTCCGGCATCGGGGAAAACACGAATCATTTTGATGGCCTTGAATTGGCGGGCGATGGCATCCAGGTGTGGGATCCCTGTCTGGAATGTTTCCGTTTTGCTGTTTGCAGCCAGAAGCGGAAGCCTTTTTTGGATGAGGGTGAAGGGAACACCGGCTTTCATCTTTATTAGAATTTTACCAGCCGTCAACTCCGGTGCGCTCAGTTTTGCCTGTGTTGCCGGACTTGTTCCCTTGGGAGAAACGACCGGCTTTTGGGGCGTCGCGTGCTGAGCAGGCGTCGTTTGCAAGGGTTGGACGGATGACTGATGCGCTTTTTGCCCCTGTATTTTGGGCGTTTGTGCGCATAGTGCGAAACTGCATAGAGTAAGGATCGTTCCAATAGGTATGCGTAAAAAATTCCTGTTCATATGTTTCTTTATCCTAAGTGGTGAAATAGATGTTAGCGTCAGAAAATCGATTATTTAATGATAAAAGAAAATCCAAGTTTGAATGTAGAGGTGGTCGTTGCGCTCGTCGCGTTGCCTGAGGGAATCAGGTAGGCCATATCAATCCGGCAGGATTTGAAGCTGAGGCCCAGACCGGTGGTGATGAATTGGAAGCCGCTGAATTCAGTACTCTCCGAAGAATATCCGGCCCGCACAAATAACATATTGTGGTATCCGTACTCCCCGCCGACATTGTACTGCATTCTTTGCTCAAAAAATCCTTTCCCGGGAACAGGGGCAGTGAGTGGACTGACCGCGTCTGCCGTAAAAATTAACCGGTCTTCATCGGTAAGCTTTTGCTGAAAAGTGGCTGCCACCCCGGCTGTAGAGGGGAGGGCGTATCCATTGGAATTGTCGCTGTATTTTATTTTAGATCCGACATTGGAGATCACGGCGCCCAGGTGCCAGGATTGTCCTTCAGAATTTTCTTTAGTCTGGTAATAGATTCCCAGGTCGGCCGCTACGGCGCTCCCGTTTTGAAAACCAGCATAACCGGTATTTACAATGTGAGAGTAGATATAGCGGAAAGTAGCCCCGAGAAAAAGGTTTTCTGATAGTTTTCTGGCATAAGAGGCATCGATGGCCATGTCATAGGGACTGGACTGGCCCAGGACATCGCCCTGATCTCCAGTCAGTTTCAGTTCACCTTGTTTAAAGTAGCGGATACCGCCGCTGATCACTTCGTTTTCGGAAGTCTTATAAAATCCCGAGACAGAATAAAGGGCAATATTTTTTACGAGGTTGGTTGCCATGGGGGAGTAGGCGATGGCAATGGCGCTGGTATTTTTTACCTGGACCATACGTGCTGGATTGGCGTAATGAGTAGCGTTGTCTCCGGGAAGGGCGATGGCAGATTCTCCAATTCCGGCTGCACGGATATCGGTGTTCATCCTTAAAAAAGGGGCTGCCGTCAGGGAAGAAGCCGCGGCGTTTACAGAATCACCGGTAGTTTGGGAAAATGCAGGCTTGGCAAACAGGAGGCAAGCCATTCCACTGATTAGTGGAATTAATTTTTTCATATTAGTTATTTTTTTGAAAGGACGCCAAATGTATTGATGTTAACCGTTCATTAACGCGGCGTCAGGTCGGGGAACGCAGTTGGATTAATTTCAAAAGATCGCTGGTTATGATAAAGATTTTCTAACAAAGGACCGTTTGAAGGAAAAAATTTCTAAGAATGATTTGTTATAGTTCGGTTCGGGATGGCCGGTAGGTTTCCAAATGAGGGACTGGAACAAAAATGCCGATATCGCTGTGAGTAAACAGGTTGTATATAGAATAGATAATAATAGATGATGGGAGAATTAAAAAAGGCAGGGTCTTTGCAATTGAGGAATTAGCTCCTCTAAAAAAAAGGTCATTCGTGCAGATTTAAAACCAAGCCAGTAAAATGATGGACGAATTGGTATATATAATTGACGAAATGGCTTATATAATTGACTAACGTTTTTTTCTTGCTTTTATTGTTGTTGACAAATCAAAGTCTATCGCACCGGCATACTAACGGTACGGAACAGCCGAAATTTTGAAAAAAGGGGTAGCTAAACTTGACCAAGGTCAACAAACGCAGGTCCAATCGGCATCTTCAATGACCGGATGCTTGATAAAGATCAAGAGCGGTGGGAGGGCAATATTAATCTGCGGGTGTCAGGATGATATTTCTAAAATCGATGGCACCATGATCACCTTGAATATAAATGGGGCCGGGTTCGCCTTCCTGGCTGTCAATGGCTCCGCCGGTAATTCCCGGTATGATTTGTTTACAAATGACCATTTTTCCATTGACAGAGAGGGTTATCAGTCTGCCAATCAGGGTGATGTCAAAGGACTGCCATTCTCCCGGACTTTTAGCCATCATTTCCAGTGGGGCTATAAAACCATAGATGGCTCCCAGCAAACCGACAGCCGGTTCCTGTCCCTTGCTGTCTACAATCTGTACTTCGTAGCGCCCACGCAAGTAGACACCGCTGTTGCTGCCGGCCGGTATACGAAATTCGATGTGCAACTTGAAATCCTTAAACCGCTGGTCGGTCATGATATTGGAGCCCGAAGCAGGATTTCTCATCATACCCGAATCCACTTTCCATTGGTTCTTGCCCGTCGCATGCCATCCATTTAAATTTTCCCCGTTGAACAGTTTTATTTCTTTCCCCCATACGGGATCCTGGGACCTCCATAAGGAAGGCGCCCGAACGCCCGTCAAAGTATAGGAAGTACCGTCCGGCATAACCAGCGTTCCTGCTAGACTGTCTCCCTGGTAACGGGCTTCGAATTTCAGATCATTGGAAGCCGTATCCCATTGGGGGGGAATGGAAAATCGAACGATGTTGTTGGTGAAATCTACTTTTGAAATGGGTCGGGCACTGCCGCCAATGCCTACATACTGTCCGACCAGCGTGCGGGTACCAGAATGGCGGACTTCCAGCCAAGAGGGAAAAGTTTTTCCTCCTTTATATAAGGTGAGATCCCAGCGGCCTTCCAGCGGAGACTCATAAAAATTATTTTTTGCGTAGGAATGTTGTGCAAGAATCAGCAAACTCAAAATCACCAGCAGGGCTGCAGCATTTTTTTTCATATCGCTTGTTCGGTTGTAATCATTAAGATAAAGAAAGTTATTGAATCTCTTCCCACCAGTTTTTAAAAACCTGATCACCGTCCATCAGGACTTTTTCACCGATCAAAGGATGGACCAGTGGCATATTTTTTAGGGCGGCTTCTTTTTTGATCCGGATAATGGGCTCATCCCAGGCATGAAGGGACAAACTAAATTTTGCCCAGTGCACTGGCAGTAATTTTTTGGCGCGCAGATCAAGGGCAGCCTGCACGGTTTCTTCCGGCGTCATATGGATGTATTTCCAGTTTTTATTGTACTGTCCGTCTTCCAAAATGACCAAATCGAAAGGACCGAACTGTTCACCGGCTTCTTTAAAATGATGGTCGTATCCCGAATCGCCGCCAATAAAAATTTTCCAATGGGGCGTATGCAATACAAAAGAATTCCAAAGGGTTCCATTTCTCTTAAGACCCCGGCCTGAAAAATGCCGGGCGGAAACAGTATATATTTCAAATCCCTTTTCCAAAATCCATGGCTCATTCCAATCCATTTCCTGGATCGTGTTTGGATCAAATCCCCAGCGTTCCAGATGAGCCCATACACCCAGTGCGGTGATGGTTTTATTGACCTTCGGCCTCAATCCAGTAAGCGTTGGGTAGTCCAGGTGATCCCAGTGATCGTGGGTAATAAATAAATAGTCGATCGGGGGAAGATCGGTCACTGAATAGATATCGGTACCTGCAAAACTTTTGGTCGTAAATGACAGGGGAGAGGCGTTGCCACTGAAAACAGGATCCACCAGGAAGGTTTTACCGTCGAGTTGCATAAAATAAGAAGAGTGCCCAAACCAGACAAGAAAGTTTTCCTGGGGATCCCGGTGTAAAAGATCCGTCTTACAGGAAGGCAATGGGGCAGCAGGCCTGTTTCTTTTGTCTTTGCCAAAAAGAAACTCCCCGAGTACGCCAAAAAAACTGGCTCCTTCCGTTAAGGATGGGGTCAAAGTTCTGTTTTGAAACTGCCCATTGAGGTAATGGGGAGAAAGCTGAACGGTTTTTAATCTCGGACCAGCGGGGGGTGAACCAAAAGGTCTGCTGTGGATGAAAATAAATATAGCCAGAAAGATGGCCAGTAAAACAATGCCCAAAAGGATCATAGACCTTATTAGACATCAATATAATGCATTCCGGATCGTGAACCGCCGTCAACCTAGGTTGCCCAAGACAAACTGCTCACTCAGACCGCAAACTGCTGACAGGATTGAGGAGTGCCGCCTTGATCGCCTGATAACTTACCGTCATCAAGGTGATGGCCATTGCACCGATACCTGCCAGTACAAAGATCCACCAGGATATCTCCGTCCGGTACGTGTATTTCTGCAACCATTGGTGGAGAAAATACCAGGACAGGGGAATGGCAATAGCGCAGGAAATGATGACCAGGGTGACAAAATCCCTGGACAACATTTTCCAGAGATTGAATACGCTGGCACCGAGCACCTTTCTTACACCGATTTCCTTGGTACGTTGCTCGGCAACAAAGGAGGCCAGCCCGAAGAGTCCCAGACAGGAAATGAAGACGGCCAGCAGGGCGAAAAAAGTCGAAAGATTTCCAATTCGTTTTTCATCTTCGAATTTCTGTGCATATTCTTCATCGGTAAATTTATATTCAAAGGGCGCCGCCGGATTATACTTTCTAAAAACGGGTTCTATTTTTGCCAAGCCTTCCTTCATCGTTGTCGAAGGTTTGAAACGAAGGATGATTACATTAGCCCAGGTGGTGTTGAGCAAAAACATTGTAGGTTTAACTGGTTCATAGGGAGATTGCATGATCATGTCTTTGATGACGCCCACGACATGGTGGGGCGTGGTATCCCATTTGATCGTCATGCCCACCACATTTTTTACGTCGATGAGTTTGACAGCGGCCTCGTTGAGTATCATGGCGCTGGAGTCGGTCAGGAAACGATGCGAGAAATCACGACCCTCTTTTATCTGCCAATGAATGGTAGCGCCATAATCATAAGTGGTGGCCACGGTGCCAAACAAAGGCAGGCTGTTGGGATCCTTGCCCACCCAGCTGAATCCGATATTGTTTGACCAGACCTGCGTGGAGGGACTGGAAGATTCTGCCACATTTTCTACTTTTCCGGTAGCCAGCAATTCGTTTCGAAGGGCATCATAATGCTTATACAGATCCGGCGTATTCATGTAAATGGTAATGAGTCCCTGGCGGTCATAACCCACAGGTCGGTCTTTTGCAAACTGAATCTGGCGATAGACGATGATCGTACCAATGATCAGGGCAATGGATATACTGAATTGTACCACCACCAACACCTTCCGAGGCAGGCTGGCGTATCTTCCCACCCGAAAGGTTCCTTTCAAGACCTTGATCGGTTCAAAGCCGGATAAATAAAAAGCCGGATAACTTCCCGAAACAATTCCTGTAAATAAAGTAAACAGGAGAATAAAAATCCAGAAATATATATTCGCGCCGGGTAAATGGATGGCTTTGTCTGACAAGCTGTTGAAAAATGGAATCAGTAGCAGGACCAAACCCAGGGCAATGATCAGGGATAAAAAAGCAACCACGATCGATTCGGTCAGAAATTGTTTGACCAGTTGCGGTCTGAGCGATCCCACGGTTTTGCGGATACCCACTTCTTTGGCTCTTTTTTCACTGCGTGCCGTGGATAGATTCATAAAATTAATGCAGGCCAACAGCAGGACAAATACCCCGATCATACCAAAGAGCCAAACAAACTGAATTCGGCCGCCGACCAATTTTCCGTTTTTAAATTCATTGTACAGGCGCCAGTTATCCATCGGTTGCAATACCAGTTCTTCCACGCCATCGGTGGCAGGATTCAGGTGGATCATGGAAGCCTTTCTGATCTTTCCGGTTGTTTTGGTAAAATCAATATGATCGTTGATCTGGACAAAACATTGCCAAGAGTGATTGCCCCATTCCGTCATCGCATTTTTCATCCAGTCTTGGGTATGGATATATTTATCCCAACTCATCAGGATTTTTGTATTCGTCAGGGTGGTGTTTCTGGGAAAGTCTTCATAGACCCCGGTTACTTTAAGATCAAACTGATTGTCTATCCGGACGGTTTTACCCATCGGATCCCCGGATCCAAAGAGTGTCTTGGCCACCGACTCACTCAGCAAAATGGCCAGGGGATCCTTCAATCCGTTGATCGACCCTTTGAGCATATTCAATGAAAACATGGTGGGGAAAACCGGTTCAACCCACAAGCCTTCGGAACTTATTTTTTTCTCTCCCGCCCCCAAAATGTGACCAAAATTCCAGGATGACATGCTCACGGCTTTAAAATCGCTGCCGTATTTGTTGCGAAGCTCCGTACCCAGTGGCATGGCTACGGCTTCCCCCGTACCGGTCTGACCGTTGAAGGTCTGGGTGGTCATGACCTGCGCAAGCATCTCGTGGTTTTTATGGTAATGATTAAAACTCAGCTCATCCCAGATCCAAAGGGCGATCAGGATGGCCACGGCCATACCCGTTGCCAAGCCGACGATGTTGATGGCAGAATAAACTTTACTCTTGATCAGATTTCGCCAGGCGATGGTAAAATAATTTTTAAACATGGTGGGGTAAACAGGAATTTTGCACCCTGCGCAAAACAATGACCCGGAACTTTTGTTTTTGTTGCATACTAGGGTATTCAAAAAACAATGATTATGAAAAGAGTGTGGTTTATAACAGGAAGTTCCCGGGGACTGGGCCGCAGTTTGACAACTGCTGTATTGCAAAAAGGCGATCAGGTGGCGGCAACAGCCCGCCGTCCGGAGGATTTAAAAGATTTAAGGGAGGAATATCCAACCCAAATAGAAGCCGTCACTTTGGACGTCACCCAACCTGAACAAATCCAAGCAGCTGTTCGTCAAACGATTAAAAGATTTGGCCGCATAGATGTACTCGTGAACAATGCCGGCTTTGGCATCACCGGCGCTGCAGAAGCGTTCACCGATGCCCAGGTAACCAGCCAGCTGGAAACCAATCTGCACGCCCCGATCTCCATTACCCGTGCCGTCCTGCCTTATATGCGCAAACAAAGGTCGGGTCATATATTTCAGATCAGTTCAATCGGTGGAAGAGTGGCCGGTGCGGGGCTTTCCATTTATCAGGCCGCAAAATTCGGGCTGGGTGGATTTAGTGAAGCATTGTATAAAGAAGTGAGCCATCTGGGAATTCATGTCACTTGTATTGAGCCAGGTGGATTTCGAACCGACTGGGGCGGCTCCTCGATGAGTTATGCCCCCAAAGTAGAAGGGTATGAATCCACGGTAGACAAGATGGCGGAATTCCTATCCAAAAGCGGTTATGTTCCGATGGGAGACCCAAACAAAGCGGCCCAAGTTATGATCGATCTGCTGGATCATCCAAGTCCGCCGGTGCACCTGATATTGGGCAGTGAAGCGGTGAGTATATTAGAACAGGCCAATCAATTGCGCAATGCCGAATTTAAACAATGGCTTCCTGTCAGCCGTTCTACCGATGCCGATGGGGCTATTAATTTTTTAGAAACCCAAGAAGGCAAAACGCTGGCCCAACTAAAAATGATCGATTGACTTTCACCGGGTCCAACAATATTTAAAGAGACCCAGATCGGTTGACCCGTTAGCAATAGGTTTTCATTACTTTGCACACAGGCTTTACATTCTTTAACCCGGATATCAACGCAATCAACTGGATTGAAGCAGGCAATCATCATGATCATCCTTGGAATGGGCTGCATTCAGTCTTTCGCGCAATCTGGCGAGGAGGTCCATAAAGACAGTACGGCAAAACCGGTTGCCAAAAAAGACAGCACCGGATTTGACCGGTTTAACGCAAAGGCAGAACACCTGTTTAAGATTCTTCCAGTACCCATCTATTCTTATTCGCCCGAAGCTGGAAATATCTATGGGTTGGCCAAATTCAACGTCATCAATCTGAATAAAAAAGATACCATTTCAAAGGCTTCCAAATTATCGGAAGTATTCACTGCTTCCAGCCTGCACCAGGTCAATGCTTCCATCTCCACACAATTGGTTTTCGATGAAAACAAATATGTGATCATCAGCTACGTCAATTACAAAAAGGAGCCGGAATATATATGGGATATCGGCAATACCATTACCAACGATCCGGAACAAGATGTTATCAATCGTTTTGTTTTTGTAGGCACCGCACTGCGGCAGGTAAAGGGAAATTTTTATGTGGGCATACCCTTCGATGTGTCGGATTATTTTGATATTACAACAGACAGTACCAGTTTCCTGGTAACCGACAGCGTAACCGGATTAAAGGGCGGAACCAGTGTGGGCATGGGTTTCGCGGCCGCGTACGATACCCGCAATAACCGATACAATCCCTTGCATGGATCCTATATTCTGGGCACAGCCATTTTTTATCCTTCCAGCTGGGGACCTTACGCTTTTTCCAAATTTGGAATCGATGCCCGCAAATACATCAATCCCTTCAACAAAAATGTTATTGCCGGACAGGTAACAACCAGTTATGCCAATGGTGATGTGCCCTTTTATGAGCTACCCGAAATGGGTGGGGACAGTCAGATGAGGGGATATTACCAGGGAGGACTGCGGGACAATGTTTTGGTGGACGCTCAAATTGAACTACGCATTCCCGTTTGGAATATTTTTGGGGTGGTGGGTTGGTTTGGCGTAGGCCAGGTACAAAATTCTTATTCCCAGGTAGCCCTGGATCAGTTTCATCTTTCCTATGGACCAGGTCTGCGGATCATGGTCGATCAAAAGCACCAAACCAATCTCCGGTTTGATTTCGGATTCGGACCCAATGGGATCAAAGGATTCTATGTAAATTTCGGAGAAGCGTTTTAAGAGCCCGTTTCTTTGGCAGGAAAAAGGGCCGTGGATTTCTTAAGAAAGAAAAATAAAATAATTGTTATGATCCTGGTCCGGGCGGCCAGACAAGGGTGAATGTCTTAAATTTGCACTACAATCATAATTTCGTGATTATTTCGTTCTAAGGATAAATTCCGACTACTGAAAACGATGGATACCCCTCTAAAATGTTCGATTTGCGGCTCCCCCTTGTATAATACCGATCGTTGCCTCAATGAAAATACCTATCACTGTTCTTCACCAGAAGCCAGGTTTTGGGATTTTGAAAGAGGCAGTCCCGAACAAAACAGTTCCAAGACGCATTGGGATAAGTCAAAACAGGAAATCGCCAACCCCGTCAAAAAAGCCGCGTCTTAAAGCTGTAGGCTCTTAAGCGGACTCATCGCGAGCGAAATCTTCCAAATAGCTTTCCAAAAAGACATCTATACTGGCTGAACTGGTTTGCCTGGTTGGTCTGAAGGATAAAGAAAGGTCAGCGCTCCGGAAGGACATCGTTTTACCTGCTCAGCGACCCGTTCAGCCGGAGCGCCATTGGGATCAATCCATTTCTGAATGGATGGATTGAAAACCTGCGGAAGCTGTTTCCAGCATCGAGTGGAATGCTGGCAGAATGCGGGCTTCCAAAGAACTGTGATTTCGTCGTTGGCATATTTGATGGTCTTGGTTTCTCCCGTCTTAAAAATAAAGGTTCTGAGCTTGATGTCATTTTCCAATATCTTAGAAATGGGACAGAGATTGGCAATTTCCTGAAGTTTGAGTTTTTGATCTTCCGGTACACCTTCATCAAAGACGATATCGCGGTCAATGATGGTCGTTAATTTTTCATTTACCTTTTCCTGATACATATTGACATTTACCTGTAACTGCGGTATGTTCCAGCCTTTCCGGTCAATATACATGCGCATGGTGATCAGTGCACAGGAAGCAACCGCGGAAGCCAGTAAGCTGTGCGGATCCGGACCCTGGTCTCCGCCTCCGGAAGAGGGCGGTTCATCCGCAATAATTTTTCCGTTTCTCCATTGGAGGGTACATTGATATTTCACCAGGCCAATGGTTCCGGCTACCGGGTTTTCCAAAATATATTTCATCTTGTTTTATTTTAATGAACAGACTGAGCCAATAAAAATGCCAATGCGCCTTGATCGGGTAGAGTTTGAGTTCCCGAAGTTTTGTCAAAAACCATCGCAGGATATTCTTTGGTATTATATGCCGGCCATGGGGGCAATCCTTTGCCGTTGGGATTTCCCGTCGAAACGAAATTGACCCAATAATCGGACATCAGACCGGCCAGTGCTGTGTCAGCCGATTCCCAGGGTCGATCCAGAAATTTTAGATTGTCCATCACATAAGCCACTTCTCCGGTATGGAAGGCGCCATATTTTACATATTCGGCTGTTGCAGGTAATTTTCTTGCAAAATAATATACGTATGCCGGAGAATTTTTTTCACTGCTTTGCAATCCTGCCCACTTGTATCCGGAAAGGGCAAAAATCAAATCCCGGCTCATCCGGATCTGCGAACGATCTGCTTGCTCCTGGGTTTGGGCAGGATAATATTTAAAATATTCTTCTGCCTTTGCTCCATATTTTTCTTTGGCCTCCTGTTGAAAAACTTCTTTGTTTTTAAATCCAAATACAAAGCTTTCATCGGCATTCCATCCGAGTAATACAGGCACATGATTTTGCTGGTCAGATGCAAAAATTTCAGCCACCGATTTGGGTAAAACATATCCATCTACGATGGGAGCGTAGTGACCGGAAAATTTCATCAGGTCTTCGGCCGGAATTTTTCTCAATTCAGTCAGTGAGCCCGCATGAACATATTTAGTGAGGGCTTCACCCTGCTGTTCTGCCGTGGACAACGACTCCGGATCGTTGATCAGCATGGAACCACTTTCCGATATCGCATTTTTGAACAAACCTTTGGCCACGGGAGATGCCACCAGACAATTAACACTCATCGATCCGGCCGACTGGCCTGCAATGGTGACATTAGCCGGATCACCGCCAAAGGCCGCAATGTTTTTTTGAATCCACTCCAGTCCGGCGATCTGATCCATCAGGGCGTAATTACCAGACGCGTGATTGGGCGATTCCTGGCTCAGCGCGGCAGAAGCAAGAAAACCAAAGACCCCCACGCGGTAGTTGACCGACACAAATACAATTCCTTTTTTTGCCATCGCCTCTCCGTCATAAATGGGTACGGCCGTACCACCGCTTAAAAAGGCACCGCCATATATCCAGACAAAAACAGGCCTCTTGTCGCCTTTTGCAGCCCTAGTCCAAACATTCAGATAGAGACAATCTTCACTTACTGGTTTTTCCGGGATCAAAAATTCTTTGGTATATACAAGAAATGGCACCGGTTTTACCTGCATTGGACTCGGACCAAAATCTGCACATATTCTAACACCCTTCCAAGGAGTAGTCGGTTGGGGTTTTTTCCACCGCAATTCACCGATCGGCGGCGCAGCAAATGGAATTCCTTTGTAAGCAGTCACCCCCGTGGTTTCATTTTTAATTCCGGAGACCAGTCCAGCTTCCGTTGCAACCGGACCGGTTGGTGTCGGTTTGTAGCCACCAGAATGAAAGGCAAAAATTAGAACGGAGATCATTCCTATCCCAATGAATGGCGAGCGAATCAATATTTTTTTCAAGAAACTGTATTTAAGAATTAAAAATATTCTTGTGAAATTAAGAAGAACCAATGGCACCACCCTGGATAAGCAGCACCCATTCTAAGCGTTTTTTTTTTTATTTTTATCGGACACCGGTAGCCGTACATGACAATAATGTATTATTTGCAATAAGGTTGCCAATTTTAATCATCACGGGTTGATGGTTTAAATAGGGTATTCATCTATATTTGAAGCCCGATTCTTCCTGACTTGTTTCGATCCGCCTTATGTTCTGAGCTACTGCGATTTCCTATCTCATGTTTGGATCGGTAGAAACCATGACAAAATTTTTCTATTTCCCCATAGCACTACACAATCAATTATCATTTAATAATAAACCACATCACATGATCCATTCAACCAAAAGATTGTCATTTTTATTAAAAATAACCGCGGTACTGGCCTTGGGTATCTTATCCATAACAGCACAGGGCCAGACCAAACCGCCCAATATTGTGGTCATCATGGGAGATGATATCGGATGGTTGAATATGGGTTGTTATAATCAGGGTCTCATGGCTACCAAAACACCCAACCTGGATAAAATAGCGGCCGAAGGCATGCGGTTTACCGACTATTATGCCGAGGCCAGCTGTACGGCCGGGCGCGCGAACTTCATCACCGGTGAATTGCCGATTCGCACCGGAATGACAACGGTAGGTCAGGCAGGTTCTCCCATAGGTATTCCCGCTGAAGCCGTCACGATGGCCACTGTTTTGAAATCGATGGGTTATGCCACGGGTCAATTTGGAAAGAACCACCTGGGTGATTTAAATGAATTCCTTCCAACCGTACACGGTTTTGATGAATTTTTCGGTTATCTCTATCATTTGGATGCCATGGAAGACCCCTGTCATCCGGGATATCCGCAAGACCAGCTGAATGTCGTAGGTCCTAGAAATATGGTCCATTCCTGGGCAACCAGTACCGATGATGCAACGGTTCAGCCTCGTTGGGGCAAGATCGGAAAACAAAAAATTGAAGACGCCGGCGCACTTTGCCCGCAAAGAATGGAAACGGTGGATGACGAAATTCTGGCCGATGCGCTGACTTTTACCGATAAGGCGATAGCGGCTAAAAAACCTTTTTTCCTCTGGCTAAATCCCACCCGCATGCACGTTACGACGCATCTTTCACCTAAGTATCAGGCGATGCGCAATGCCCAGAACGGATGGTCTCTGGAGGAAGCGGGTATGGCCCAGCTGGATGATATCGTCGGATCGGTTATGCAATTTCTGAAAGACAAAGGAGTGGATGACAATACCATTGTGGTATTTACAACCGATAACGGAACAGAAAATTTTACCTGGCCAGATGGGGGTCAAACGCCGTTTGCAGCAGGCAAAGGAACGGCTTTTGAAGGCGGGTTTCGCTGCCCTGCTTTGCTTCGCTGGCCTGGTCATGTACCCGCTGGCAAAGTAGAAAATGGCATTTTTTCCGGACTCGACTGGTTTCCTACCTTTCTAGCCGCTGCTGGCAATCCCAATATTGTAACAGAGCTGGTCAACGGAAAATCTATCGATGGGACCACCTATAAGGTGCACCTGGACGGGTATGATCAAACATCCCTTATTACCGGCAAAGGACCATCCAACCGCCATGAGATTTTTTATTTTACGGAAGGCACCCTGGCTGCCGTGCGCGTGGATGACTTTAAATATCGTTTTATCGACCAGCCCGGTGGATGGATCGGTACGACCACGCATCCAGACATGCCGCTGCTGGTCAACCTGAGATTAGACCCCTTGGAACGTACCATGTGGCCCAATGCCAACATGGGATCTTATGAATATTTCGACTGGTTCTTATACGAATTCTGGCGTTTTGTTCTGGTCCAAAAACAAATAGCCAAAGAAGTTCCCACTTTTTTAGCATTCCCGCCCATGCAGAAGGGTGCTAGTTTCAATCTGGAAGCATTAAAGGCAGAAATGGCAAAAAAAATGGCGGAAGCGCAAGTGCACGCATCAGGAAACTAAATCGGACTTATATATTCTTTGTTTAGTCCCCATCCAGTCCGGTCAAAATAATTTTTGACCGGACTTTTAATTTTCTTCACTTCGTAGGGTAAATAAAAAAGGACGTCATGACAAATTTAAAACTTTCGGATGCCGAGGTGCAAGTCTATCATCAGCAGGGATATCTGATTGTAAAAAACTTTTGCAGCAAGCAGGAAACAGACCGGCTCTACCAGACCGCCTTGCAGGACAATACGATGAAAAATAATGCGATGGACCTCAATGATCAGTCCGGGAAAAAAACAAGACTCTCCCTTTGGTTTACACCGGGCAATGATGTATTTGGATATCTCACCCGGAGTGAAAAAGTGATTTACGCTCTGCAACAGCTCTTGGGCAGCCATGCTCACATCTGTCATTTTCATTCCAAACTGATGCAAAAGGAGCCCAGGGTAGGAGGTGCCTGGGAATGGCACCAGGATTATGGTTACTGGTATAAGAATCAGTTCATGTTCCCCGATGAGTTGATCAGTGTGATGATTGCCCTGACGCCCGCCAACCGCGAAAACGGCTGTCTGCAGGTGATAAAAGGTTCCCATAAAATGGGTCGGGTCAATCATGGATTTACGGGTGAACAAGTGGGAGCCGATATGGAGATGGTCAACAATGCCCTAAAAACGATGGATCTCGTCTATACGGAACTGGAGCCCGGAGATGCCTTGTTTTTCCACAGCAACATTCTTCACCGCTCGGAAGCCAATCTTTCTGATCATCCCCGTTGGTCGATCATTTCCTGTTATTGCCTTCAATCCAATATAGCATACAACGAGACTTCGACGTCCTGGCATATCCCGGTCAAAATCGTTCCCGATGAAGCCATTATGGAATGGGAGCCGGAATCGTTATCCCATGCAGATTTCCTGAGAAAAGAAAACGACCCTGCCTTGAAAGAAACGGGATGGGAGAAGGAAGTGAACAGAAATGGACTTTAGGATGAATTTCCAGAAATTATTCTTGGTTTGGGTATTCAGTTTGGCCTTTCAAATCCCGCTGGTGGCTCAAAACGGCTGGGTATTTCAAAAGGAAAAAGACGGGATAAAAATCAGCAACCGGCATACGGAGAAATCTTCCTTCAACGATGTCCGGGTAGAGTTGGACCTACCAGGCACCATCGATCAGCTTGCGGGTATCCTGGAGGATATTCCCCGCTATCCCGACTGGGCTTATGCTACCCGAAAATCCATCCTCATCAAAGAATTGGGTCCGGGCAAACTGATTTATTATTCAGAGATCGATGTTCCCTGGCCCGCATCCGACCGGTATTTTTATGCAAATTTTGAATTGACGAAAAACGAGACGGATCATTCCATGCAGGTCGTCTCTGTCAACCTGCCCGATTATACCCCTATTCCCAAGGACCTACTCAAAATCAATTTTAGCAGGGGCAGCTGGAATGTTACGACTCTTGCAAGAAATAGAATTCATGTGGACTATATCCTCCAGCTGGATCCGGGGGGATCCCTGCCAGCCTGGGTCATTAATTTATTTTCTTCCAGTGGTCCCCTGGAGACTTTTGAAAATATAAAAAAGAAAATGACAGCACTCAACCCCTAAGCTGTCCCCTTTTTATTGCCCCGCTCGTTATCATGATATTCAAACATCTTAAAAACAGAAATTATGAAAGAGTATTTGTTGTTACTAAGGGGTGGCCGACCTGTCACGACCAAAACAGAAGCGGAAAACAAAGCAGAAATGCAAGCCTGGGGTATTTTCATGACCAAACTGGGGGAAAAAGGAAGTCTGGTCGGTGGTCTCCCGCTGGTTTCTGGCGGCATGGTGCTATCTACCAAAGGGACGGTGAAGGAACCGGTCAACGCATCCAAAGAGGGCATCGTCGGAGGTTACCTTATTATTAAGGCAGAGGATCTTCAGAGCGCAGGCGCCCTGGCACGGGAATGTCCGCACATCGCCAATGACGGAAATATTGAAGTCAGGGAAATTGGACAGATGCCAGCGATGTAAGGTGGGTGAAAAATAGTTAATACAAGATTCATCCCGGTTTAACATTGCTTTCACATGGATGCGGGTTATTTGCTTAAAATAATAAGCAAATGAAAAAAAATTATACCGTAGCCATAAGGTCCGGGGGCAATTTTAGAACTACGTTCGTATACATTGCTTTTGCAGGATTATTATTGCTTGCATTGCCATTTACCGGCTGTAAGAAATCAACCTTGCCCATCCTTCCCGGGGAAGTCAGCAAGATTCAACACGTAGTGGTTATCTATATGGAGAACCATAGTTTTGATAATCTCTACGGACAGTTTGCAGGGGCCGATGGATTATCGGGCGCCACCGCTGCCGAAATCACGCAGGTGGATGCAACTGGAACGCCATAAACTTTTTTACCACCGATATCAGGGTCCAGTGCATTCCCTTTGAATCTGCCCAACAATATTTTTAATATTGACCAATACGTTCCCAACGATCAGGAGACGCCGGATGTGCTGCATCGCTATTACCAAGAACAGCTGCAGATTGATGGGGGAAAAATGGATAGATATGCTTTGTACAATACTTCCGCAGGCCTGTCGCAAGGCTACTATAAAACCAGCCTGCTTCCTTTGTTAAACATCGCAGAGAAATATACGCTCTGTGATAATTTTTTCCACAGTGCATTCGGTGGATCTTTTTTAAATCATATGTGGCTCATCGCTGCCGCCAGCCCGGTTTTCCCCAATGCGCCGGCAAGCTCGGTGGCTAAACTGGATGCTTCCGGCAATTTGATAACAGACGGCGCCGTAACCCCGGACGGTTATGTCGTCAATACCAGTTATTCTGTCAACAGCCCTCATCCGGCGACCGCCAATCCCGCCACCCTCGTTCCTAACCAAACCATACCTACCATTGGCGACCGACTCAGTGCCAAGCGGGTATCCTGGGCCTGGTATTCGGGTGGATGGGACAACGCGCTGGCAGGAAATCCCGATCCCACTTTCCAATTTCATCATCAGCCTTTTATTTATTTCGCCAACTATGCAGACGGTACCCAAGCCAAAAAAGATCATTTAAAAGATGAAACTGATTTTATCCAGGCGGCGAAAAATGGGTCTCTTCCCAGTGTTTCGTTTGTAAAACCACTTGGAATCAACAACGAACATCCCGGATATTCCGATGTACAAAATGGGGAAAGCCATGCAGTTGAACTGATCAACGACGTGTTGAACGGACCGAATGGAAAAGACGTGGTGATCATTGTAACCTACGACGAAAACGGCGGTTTCTGGGACCATGTGGCTCCGCCTGTGATCGACAAAAAATGGGGACCTGGCACCCGGGTTCCCGCCATCATCGTATCCCCATTTGCTAAACAGGGATTTGTTGATCATACCCAATATGAAACCTTGAGCATTCTTTCTTTCATAGAAAAAAGATGGGGACTCGATCCGATCGGTGAACGTGACAGTCAGGCCGATCCTTTCGAGAACGCATTTGACTTTTTTAACGATTCCAAATCTGGGTTAGGCCGCAAGTAAGCAAACCATCCTGAAAAAAAAGGAGTGCCTTGAGAGGCAACTCCTTTTTTTCGTTTATAATGATGACGGCCAAAGGAAATATCAAATGCAGTGGATGATCGTATCTTAGACTTAAGTTTTGCTTGGATGAAGAAATTTATTTTGATATCTGTACTGGCTTTGATTATAACGGGAGTCCTGTTTTTATCCTGCCAACAAAAACTACCTGCTCCGGAAAAATCCATTGAGAAAAACCTGTTGAGTCAGGTAGACAGTTTTACCCGGATTTGTTCCGGGATGGCGTCGCTCGCGGAAACAGACTCCGCATCAGAGCAGTCCCTGCAGAAATTATTTCTTCAGGCAAGAATAGCCTACAAAAAATTTGAGTGGGCTGCAGAATATTTTGTGCCGGCTACCTCGCGGATGGTCAATGGACCACCGGTACCCGAAATCGAAGTGCCCGATATCCAGGTACTCGAACCCGCCGGCCTCCAAGTCGTAGAAAACTTTTTATTTCCCCACTATGACAGCGCAAGAAAAAAGGAACTGATTGTGCAACTGCGCCTTTTGCCACAACATTGCGAAAAGTATAAAACCTATTTTGGAAACATCGATTTTTTTGACTGGCAGGTTTTTGATGCGACAAAACTCGAAGTGTTCAGGATCCTGACCTTGGGTATCACCGGCTTTGACAATCCACTGACTTTGGCAAGTATGTCCGAATCGGCAGCAGCCCTGACCAGTCTGCAGGCCGTGATGAACTATTATCCAAACCCGGATCAAACCGACGACCTTACAACAAAACTCGGAGATGCCATTGGTTATCTTCAAATGCATCCGGATTTTAATTCTTTTAACCGGATGGAGTTTATTAAAATCCATGGCAATCCGCTGACAACCGCCATCACTGACCGGGAAGATAAATTGAAGATCCACATCATCCGTTATAACCGGTTGCTCAACCAGGACGCCAAAACGCTTTTTGACACCGACGCATTTAACATCAATGCCTTTGCACCGGATCATTCTTCCTTTATTTCCCCAGAGAAAATTGAGTTGGGTAAAAAACTTTTTGCTGACCCGGGTCTTTCGGGTAATGGCACCCGGAGTTGCCAGTCCTGCCACCAACCTGGAAAAGCATTTACGGATGGAATGGTAAAAAATACCATCATTGGACAAAATCAACTGCTGGAAAGAAATACCCCTACACTGATCAATGCCGCCCTGCAACCGGCCTTATTTTATGATCTGCGGGTAAATTCCTTAGAAGATCAATCGCACACGGTCGTGCAAAGTGATAAGGAAATGCATGGTTCCATGGAGGTTTCTGTAAAAAAACTTTGGAAGGATACCGTGTACCGGCGCATGTTTCAGTCTGCCTTTCCGATCGAAGACAAAAATCGGATTGACACGTTTCAGGTCATGAACGCAATTGGTTCCTATATCAGAAGCCTGATCTACCTGAACAGCCGGTTTGATGACTACATGCGGGGGACTGATGAGAAGGCCATGCAAGCCAATGAAATCAGGGGTTTCAATCTTTTTATGGGAAAGGCTAGATGTGCTACCTGTCACTATATGCCTTTGTTTAACGGGACCTTCCCACCCGCCTTCAAAAAAATAGACGTGGAAGTAATCGGCGTACCAAAGTCCAGGACCGTCCATGAGATTGATCCAGACTTAGGCAGGTACCGAATTGTACAGGTTGAATCCGTCAAACATGCATTTAAAATCTCCACTGTCCGGAATTCCTCGAAAACGGCGCCCTATATGCACAATGGCGTATTTACGACCCTGGAACAGGTGATTGACTTTTATGATCAGGGAGGGGCGGCTGGTTTGGGAATAAAACTGGAAAATCAAACACTGCCGGCTGAAAAATTACGTCTCTCGGCTGAAGAGAAGCAAGACCTCATTGCTTTTATTAAAAGTCTCGATAGCAAAATCCCGGAGGATGGATCCACTGTCAGAGAATAGGACGATGGATTCCGTTATGAGGCGCCAGTATAAGTCAAAATAAACTTAGAAAAATTATATCCTCCCTTTACCGT
>JABDAN010000034.1 GCA_013289175.1 Bacteroidota bacterium | reverse complement strand
ACTCAACCAACTCACCAAAAAAAGGACGTTGGCGATGAATGGCATAAAATTCTCCTGCTTTTTCAGGACTAAGTTGAATCATTTTCAAGGCAATCGGCTTAAACCCAGCTTTTAAAATGATGTCCAGGATAGCGCCGGAATGTCCATTGGCAAAAGCGTCGGGCTTTACCATCGTGAAAGTGCGGTTGCTCATTTCTTTTTGTTTGGCCGGCAAAGGTAATACATTTTAGAGGAGATTTGGGAATAGCGATATATTTCTGCACCTTTGCAACCGTTTTACATGCAACCTATTACGGATTTAGTTCCTTTACTGCAGCACCCAAGAACCATGGTAATCGTAATGCATCAAAAGCCTGATGCAGATGCGATGGGTTCTTCTTTGGGTCTCTATAATGTCCTGATCGCCTTGGGTCATCGCGTTACCGTGATTTCACCGACCAACTGGGCAGACTGGCTCAGCTGGATGCCCGGCGCTGAAAAAGTCCTGGACTATGAACTGAACACCCCCAAGTCAAATGAACTCCTGGCTGAGGCCGATTGGATTTTTTGCCTGGATTTTAATATCCTCTACCGCACCAAAAAAATGGCGGAGCCCATCGCGGCGGCACCCGGAATCCGGATTCTGATTGATCATCACCAGCAGCCGCAGCGGGAAGCATTTGCCTATGGTATCAGCGACACCTCAAAAAGTTCAGCCAGCGAAATGGTATTCGATTTTATCGAATCGGCAGCCATGGGATCAAAAATCAACCGTGATGTGGCCCAATGTCTTTACGCAGGGGTGATGACGGACACCGGTTCATTCCGTTTCCCTTCCGCTTCGGCTTCTGTTCACCGGATGGTAGCCGTGCTGAAGGATACCGGTTTTGACCATTCCAAAGTACATGAAAATCTTTTCGATAATTTCCTGGAAAACCGGCTTCGATTTTTGGGTCATGCCTTGCTGAACAGGATGGAAGTAATCTATGAATACAATACGGCCCTGATCAGCATTCCTTGGAAAGACCTGGTAAAATATCAGATAAGAACCGGCGATACCGAAGGCTTGGTCAACTATCCGCTGACGATTGAAGGAATCAAATTCGCTGCCCTCATCATTGACAGGGATGAAGAAATCAAATGTTCTTTCAGAAGCAAGGGTAGTTTTGATGTCAATCAGTTCGCCCGAAACTATTTTGAAGGAGGTGGGCACCGCAATGCTGCCGGCGGTCGCAGCAATGAAACACTGGATCAGACGACACAGCGCTTTCGCGCTTCCCTGATAGAAAACGCTTTACAATTACAATAAATTTAAATGAAAAAAATCAATTCTGCTTTGTTTGCCCTTCTCGGAATCCTTTTGTTGGCTTCCTGTGATAACCAAGGATTAAAGAAAACAAAATCCGGCTTAGTATATAAAATCATTTCTGACGAAAAGAATCCCGTTGTCAAAAAAGGTCAGTTTGTTAAACTCAGTTTTACTGAAAAAGTAAGAGACTCTGTGCTTTTTACTTCTAAGGATGGTCTTCCGGCCTATGTGAGAATTGACAGTGTACCACCCAATTCCTACAGCCCTGTTGAAATATTTGCCATGCTCAGAAAGGGTGACTCGGCCGTAGTCTTCCAGCTGGGAGACAGCATTCAGAAAAAGTCTGGCCAGCCGTTGCCACCTTTTATTCACAAAAAAGATAAAATCGTTCTTACCCTCCACGTGGATGATGTATTTGAAACAGAAGATTTGCTGAAAAAGGACAGGTCGGCTCAAATGGACCTTTTGCATGCCAAGGAGGCAAAGGATGTAGAATCTTATCTGCAGAAAAACAATATTGAAGCTACTAAAACCAATCTGGGAACCTATGTACAGATCCATACAGCAGGTGATGGTCCCCTCATTGACAGTGGCAAAGAAGTATCGGTGCTTTATACCGGAAAATTATTCCCATCCGGTAAAGTTTTCGAAACCAATAACGAGGAAGGTAAACCAGTCCTGAAGTTTGTGGTTGGATCGCATTCGATCATTCCAGGTTGGGATGACGGCGTGCGTCTTTTGAAGAAGGGAGCAACGGCCACCTTTTATATTCCGGCTTTCTTGGCTTATGATCAACAACAGGGACCTGATAAAAAAGTCAATGAAAATCTCATTTTTGACGTGAAGATTGTTGACGTAGCCGACGCTCCGCAGGCTGCTGCTCATCCGAACCGTCCAGGGATGCAGGGTCGTCCCATTCCGATGCCTACAACCAAACCTGCCAAATAATTTTATAGACCCGTCCTGGTGGACGTCCTAGGCAGAAGCATAGGACGTCCACAGCCGGATGGCTTCTTTGGCTTCTTTTACATCGTGCACACGAAGAATGGCAGCACCTTGTTCCAATGCGAGGGTATGCATGACGGTGGTTCCGTTTAAGGAATCTTCGGCTTTTATATCGAGGGTTTTGTAAATCGTCGCTTTCCTGGACAAACCTACCAATACCGGCAGTTCCAGCATTTCCAATATTTTCATTTTCTTGAGTAACAGAAAATTCTGGTCCGTGGTTTTTGCAAAACCGAATCCAGGATCTACAATCAAATCGGTCAGCTCCAGTTTTTTGAATTCTGATTTTTTTCTGATGAAATAATCCAGCACTTCCAGAGTGAGGTCCTCATAATTGGTTTGCAGCTGCATGGTTCGCGGATTACCCCGCATGTGCATGCAGATATATGGTACGCGCCAGGCGACGGCCAGTTCGGCCATGGCATCGTTTTGTTCCACACCAATATCGTTGATAAGGGAAGCACCGGCACGCAAGGCAGCTTCTGCAACTTTATACCGATAACTATCCACAGAAATAATGGCCTCCGGAAATCGATCGCAAAGAATTTTAATAGCGGGAATCACCCGTTCTATTTCTGCATCTACTGAAATCTCCAAAGCCCCTGGCCTGGTACTCAGTCCGCCCAGATCCAAGATGGTGGCGCCTTCTTTCAGCATTTTTTCAGCCTGGGATATCAGCATCTCTTCTGAGCGGATCCTGCTTCCGGAATAAAAAGAATCCGGAGTAATATTTATAACGCCCATGACGATTGGATCGACCCAGGTCAGTAAACGTCCTTTACAATTCAGTGAATACATATTGATTCCGTAAATTTAAGCCCATCATCACTAAATATTACTTTTGGACATGAAAGATACGGCAGCCCAATATGATTCTGCAGTTAAGCATTGCCGGGATATTTTCCTGAAAAAAACCACGGACTATGGTACTTCCTGGCGGGTATTGAGAACGATTTCTATCCTGGATCAGCTTTTTATTAAAGCAAAACGCATAAGAACCCTTCAGCAAACCCACCAACGAATGGTTGCAGAAGATATCCGGGGAGAATTTCAGGCCATCGTCAATTATGGTATCATCGGATTGATACAGCTCGCCCTGGATAATGAAGAGGTGGAAGAACTGGGACCGGAGAGAACGGGTCGTCTTTATGACGAGAAAATTTTATTTGTTCGACAAATTATGCTCAGCAAAAACCATGATTATGGAGAGGCCTGGAGGGAAATGAGCCAGGAGAGTTTCACCGACCTGATCCTTATGAAACTGCAACGGATGCGTCAGATCATCGCCAACGACGGCAAAACACTGATCAGTGAAGGCATTGATGCCAACTTGACCGACATTATTAATTATGCATTGTTTGCCCTCATAGGAATTGCCGAAGGAAGACATGCAGCCTAACGTTTCGATTCTATGAAAAAAACTTTACTCAGCACAGCCCGGTTACTGGTGGGAATACTGTTTATTTTCAGTGGCTTGATCAAAGCCAATGATCCCCTTGGACTCAGTTATAAAATGCAGGAATTTTTTGACGTCTGGAACATGTCATTCCTGGATGCCTATACACTGGGGTTTTCAATCCTGATGATCGTCTTTGAAATTCTGGCGGGCGTGGCCGTTCTCCTCGGATGGCGCATGCGCATTTTTGCCTGGCTTTTGTTGATCCTGATTATTTTCTTCAGTTTCCTCACGGGTTATGCTGTCCTGTCGGGAAAAATCCGAGAATGCGGCTGTTTTGGAAACTGTATTCCCTTGCAGGCCATGCAGTCCTTTATAAAGGATTTAATCCTCTTGGGGTTGATCCTGGTTCTTTTTATTTACAGAAAACAAATCCAGACCCGGATGACAACAAACAGCAGTCTGCTGATTCTGGGATTGACCTTGGTTCTGAGTTTTTCAATTCAGTGGTATGCCCTTCGATATTTACCGCTTGTAGATTGTCTTCCCTTTAAAATAGGGGCGAATATTCCTGAAAAAATGAAACCACCGGTGGGGGCGGTCCCCGACAGCACGATCATACATTTTGTTTATGAGAAAAACCATAAGACCCTGGAATATACTGCTGACCAGCTACCCGCGGACCTAGACAGCAGTTATACTTTTATCAAACGCTATGATAAATTAATCCGGAAGGGAAATTCTGATCCGGAGATCAAAGATTTTTCCCTCATCAGTGAATCGGGCAACGACAGCACTTTACAGATCTTGGATCGACCCGGTTATCAACTGATGCTTATTTCCAGGTCTTTCCCGCAAACCAATCCAGGCTGGAACAAGTCATTTATTCTTCTTTATACCCTAGCGAAGTCAAAAAACATTCCCATTTTCCTGGCTACTTCCAGTCGGCAGGAAGCAGCAGCCTATCTGAGGTCCAATGGTCTGGATGGATACATCACCCTTTTCGGTTGTGATGCCACGGCGGTGAAAACAGCGGCCAGGGTCGATCCCAGTTTGTACCTTTTAAAAAAAGGAACCATTCTCGATAAGTGGAGTTATGCCAATTTCAATCAGGCCTTACGTCCACTCTTTGAGCTTCCTTATCAAAAAATCAAAGATCCGATCCTATCACAAATACCGCCCGTTAAAACGGGATACCATCCTTAATTATGATCAAGCGGATTTTTCTTCGATTGTTTTACGGCAGCCTGGTGATGGCAGGAGTAGTCGTGATTGTATTTTTTTTGTTTCAGGGATTTGGAGATCCGGCCCGGTTGATCCTGGGTCAGCGGGCTGATACCGGCACATTGAACAATATCCGGAAAGATCTTTATCTGGATCAGCCAAAATGGAAACAGTTTGTCTACTACCTCAATGATATTTCACCCATCAGCCTGTACCGTAAAAAAGAGTTGGAAGAAAAAGATATACACGGACTGAAATGGGGTGGGGAAACGGAGCTGGTAATTAAATTTCCATACCTGCGCCGTTCCTACCAAACCCGGAAACCAGTTTGGTCCATGTTGATGGAAGCCTTGCCAGGTACGATCATCCTGGCTTTTCTGGCGATGTTGATCGCAACCGTTTCCGGGATTGCCCTCGGCATCCTGGCCGCGGTAAAAAAAGATACCTGGATGGATACGACCGCAATTTTCACCAGCGTTTTGGGAATTTCAGCGCCTTCTTTTTTTATGAGCATTGTCATCGCTTATATTTTTGGCTTTGTACTTAACCACTATACCGGCCTGGAGATGACGGGAAGCCTCTTTGACACCGATCCTTTTTATGGACGGCAATGGCAACTCAAAAACGCCATCCTGCCGGCCCTCACCCTAGGCATTCGTCCCTTGGCCATCATTGCCCAATTGACCAGGGGTTCGATGCTGGATATTTTAAATCAGGATTATATCCGCACGGCCTATGCAAAGGGCTTGTCTCAGCATCAGGTCATCTGGCGCCATGCCTTGAGAAATGCATTGAATCCTGTTATTACCGCCATCACGGGGTGGTTTGCTGAACTGCTTGCGGGTGCCTTTTTTGTAGAATATATTTTTGGATGGAAGGGTATCGGTAAAGTAACGGTGGATGCCTTGGCAAAGTTGGATTTTCCCGTGGTCATGGGATCGGTCCTGGTAACTTCGTTTTTCTTTATCTCGATCAATATTCTGGCTGACTGGCTATATCAGGTGGTGGATCCCCGGGTGAAGCAAACTTTATAAAGTAGGGTGATAAAATTGGACAGTTATCAGCGGATAACTACTTCGCGGATCAGGTTTTCACCGAGGGCCTCGTTGACCCGTTCTTTGATCTTGTCTCTTTTATAAAGCAACTCCTGTTTCAGCGGTGCAACAGAAGTTTGAATGTACAGGGTCGTTCCATGTATTTCTATCTTGTCGGTATAACGGGCAATGGTTTTACCCATGATTTCCTCCCACACCCCGGTAATCTGTAGGGCCAGCACATTCCCTTTCAACCTGCTTTGTTTCAGGAACTGCCGCATTGCATCGCCCATGGAATATTCGCCCATAAACCAAAGATAAGCTTTAGGCCTTATTGCTTTAAACCAATCAGCGCGTAATCCACGGACAACTTTTCCAGGTGCTCGCGTATCCGGCTTTCATGGGTATCGGTAATAAATAGCTGGCCATTGCCTGGAGCGCACACTCTTTCCAGCAATTGGTGCATGCGCAAGGCATCCAGTTTTTCAAATACATCATCCAGTAAGATGATCGGTGCAAATCCTTTCACCGTTTTCAGCATATCATACTCTGCCAGCTTCATGGCGAATAGGAGACTCTTTCTTTGTCCCTGAGAAGCAATATTCTTAAAGGGCTGGTTTTGCAATCGGATATCTATATCATCGCGGTGTATACCGGCCAAGGTTCTTTGCATCATGATATCCCGGTCCCGGGATTTATAGAGCAGCTCGGCATAAGGAGTCGTCAGCAAATCGCTGTGGTAACTGAGTTCCAACCCGTCGTCGTTGCCGGAAATATACTGGTAAATGGAGCGGATGGAGGGTAGGATTTCTCGAAAAAAATGTTGCCGCTTCACAAAAATATAAGTACCCGGGCGCTGGAGCTGGGCGTCATATACATCCAGCAGACCCCGGTCTGTGGAAATTCTTTCTGACAATGAACGCAGCAGCTGGTTTCGCTGCTGAAGGAGCCGGTTGTATTCAATGAGGTGCTGCAAATAAACCGTATCCATTTGGCAAAGCAGGGCGTCTGAATATCGCCGGCGTTCATCACTTCCTTCCGTAATGATCCGAGCGTCATCGGGTGTAATGATCACACAGGGAAACTTCCCAATATGACCGGAAAGTCTGGGATAGAGTTCATCATTCAAAAGCACTTCCTTTCTCCCTGTTTCCCGGAGAATACAGACCACATGCTGGTCGGTCATGTCTGTAGTAAAATTTCCTTCAATTCTGAATCCGGATTTTCCGTGGTGTACGTTCTGCAAGTCCGATTTAAAAAAATAACTTCTGGTGAAACTCAGGTAATAAATCGCATCCAGCAGATTTGTTTTCCCGACCCCATTGTTTCCATAAATCCCGATAATTGGCTGATCAAAGGAAAAACTTTCCTGCAGATAGTTCTTGTATTGAGTTAGTGTAATATTCCTGAGTGACAACATGGTTATGGGGCTGAATTGCGGTGTAATTTAGTTATTACTTCATATCCCTGGAGTGGATTCTGCCCAGCTTGGCAGAGCCGATCAAGACAGCTCCTGAATAGATACGGAGATCTTGAAACTAACGAGACCGGCTACCTGATGGATCTTGCTATCGGTAAAAAAAAATTTAAGAGTTGATGTAGGTCAAGAATATTTTGTCTGATCTCGCGAGTCGGTTTCTTTGGTTCTTGTATCCAATTGACCAAACAGGATTTTCAAGGACATCAAAAAAAATCATTCCGCTTTTCTGTCACCCTTTGCAACTGAAATCATATTGTTTGCAGGGGGCGATTATAGAAGCTGTATTTTTTAACGGTTTATTTAGAATCTGCAGAACTGGTTTTAAAATGGCTTTTTCGCCGGATCCGTGCCCTGCAGAAAAGGAATGATTTGATCCGGCCTTTTAGGCGCAGAAGGGGTGAACCGGCATAGTGAATCCGGCCAGTAGCCAGGACCCGAAAAAACGATCCCTTCACAACCCGGTACTTTTCATTGAAATTATTCAAGGATAAGCTGTTGGAAGGCAAAAAACCATCCCCGAAAGGCTTCGTTTACAAAAAAAATTCCCGTTTACCCCTTATCTTTGCCCCCGCCTTGCCAACCCGGCAGGTTCAAATCAAATTTAAGCTAGTGGCTACCAAGTTTTCCAAAGAAACCTATTTGTACTGGTATGAGCTCATGCAGCTGATCAGACAATTTGAGCAGATGGCCGAAGAAAAGTATAAGATGGAAGGAAAGATCCGTGGGTTTTTCCATGCTTATATTGGGCAGGAAGCGATTGCCGCAGGATGTATGACTGCCAGCCGTCCGGATGATCCATTTATTACGGGTTACCGCGACCACGGGCTGGCCTTGTCCAAGGGCGTAAGTGCCAATGCCTGTATGGCTGAACTCTATGGGAAATCCACCGGGGCTGCCAAAGGCAAAGGGGGAAGCATGCATTTTTTCGGAGTGGACGTGAAATTTTTCGGTGGCCATGGTATCGTGGGAGCGCAGATCGGAACGGGCGCAGGACTTGCATTTGCAGAGAAATACAAAGGAACCGACAACGCAGTACTTACTTTTTTCGGGGATGGTGCTGCCCGTCAAGGTATGTTGCACGAAGTATTCAATTTGGCGATGCTTTGGAAATTACCGGTGGTTTTTATTTGTGAAAATAACAACTATGCCATGGGAACTTCTGTAGAAAGAACTTCCAATGTGGTGGATATTTATAAATTGGCAGACTCCTATGAAATGCCCGCTGACTCAATTGACGGGATGAGTGCGGAGTCCGTGCACGAAGGGGTGTCCCGGGCTATAAAAAGAGCCAGAGAAGGGGGCGGACCGACTTTGCTGGAAATTAAAACCTACCGCTACAAGGGACATTCCATTTCCGATCCGCAGAAATACAGGACCAAAGAGGAAGTGGAAGAATACAAGCAAAGAGACCCCATTGCTCAGGTTGCCGATACCATTCTTACTAAAAAATTTGCCACACAGGCTGACCTGGATGCCATCAACAAACGGGTGGCAGATACGGTAGCCGCCTCGGTAAAATTCGCAGAAGAATCCCCGATTCCAAATGACGACGAAGTATATAAAGACATATATATAGACGCCAATTATCCATTTATTAAAGATTAAAATAACAGCCAAACTGTTTTACAATTTCCAGACATGAGCGACATTAAAAAGCGTGAGCACTTAGAACTTGAGGTTTCCCCGGTTGACAAATGGAAACAATTCCAGGAAAAAAATGGTAAAAAATATGGTATTGCCCTTAGCGTTATCCTGATCGTAGTCCTGGGATATTTCGGTTACAAACAATATATTCTGGAGCCCAAAGAAAAACAGGCATCCGAAGCCATGTTTCGTGCAGAGGATTATTACCGGATCGATTCCATCCGCCTGGCCTTAAACGGAGACGCCGTGAATGCCGGCTTTGTAAAAATTATCAACCGCTACAGCGGTACCCACGCCGCCAACCTGGCTGCTTTTTATGCAGGAAGTTGCTACCTGAAACTGGGTGACTTCAACAACGCAGTTAAATATTTAAAAGATTTTAAGACTTCCGCTGTTCAGGTGCAAGCAAAATCTTACGGTCTGTTGGGAGATGCCTATTCTGAACTCAACAAAAAAGATGAAGCAGTAGCTGAATATAAAAAAGCCGGTACTTATTTCGACCAGGATGAAGTGTTGTCATCTGAATACCTGTTCCGCGCCGGATATTTATATGAAAGCATGGGGAAGAATGATGACGCCATCGCGATGTATACCCTGATTAAAAATAAATATCCCGCCTCACCGCGGGGATTTGATATCGACCGCTACCTGGCCAGGCTGGGTGTCGTTAAATAACCCTGCATGTCTTCACCGGGAAAATCGAAACCTGCCACGCTGAAAATAAAAAATGCTTCTGTCGTCGTGGTCAGGACCGAGTGGAATGCGGCAATCGTCGATGAACTCAATGCAGGCTGTAAAAAAATGCTGCAGGCAGCGAAAATTAATGTGATAGAATTGGTTGTTCCCGGTGCATTTGAAATTCCATTTGCGATAAAGAAATACTGGGATCAGTCAAAAAAAAATAAGCCTTCTGCTTTTATAGCCTTGGGATGTGTCATCCGGGGCGGTACCCCACATTTTGAATATGTTTGTCGGGCGGTCACTGACGGTGTGGCTTCTCTCAACCTAAACCTTCCGGTTCCATCCATATTTGGTGTGCTCACGGTCGATAACCTGGAGCAAGCAAAAGAAAGAATCGGGGGCCCTCATGGGCACAAGGGAGAAGAAGCCGCCGATGCCGCCATGAAAATGATTTATTTTTCCAGGTCTCTTCAATGACAATTTATTTTGAACGTCCAGCTTTTCATACCATGTTTTGTTGATCAGCTATTCCCGGATACCGCATTTAATATGATCCGGGTGCTTGAAAAAGCGGGATGCTCCGTTGGATACAACGAAAACCAAACTTGTTGCGGGCAACCGGCTTTTAATGCAGGATTTCGCGAAGAAGCTAAGGAAGTCTGTATAAAATTCCTTGGCGACTTTTCCGGCACCGATTATATTGTTACTCCCAGCGCTTCCTGCTGCGGTTTTGTAAGAAATTATTATCCCGGATTGTTCATGGATTCCTCCTATAAAAAGGAAGTAAAGAATCTGGGCAAACGGATGTTTGAATTTTCAGATTTCCTGGTCAATGTGCTCCATCGGGAGCACTTCGATGCCAGTCTTTTGGGAAGGGCAACCTACCACGATTCCTGTGCGGCGCTCCGGGAGTGCAAAATAAAAACGGAACCCAGGAAGTTGCTAGCGCAGGTGAAGGGACTCGATCTGCTGGAAATGGACGATGTGGAAACCTGTTGCGGATTCGGCGGCAGTTTCGCGGTGAAATTTGAATCCATTTCCCTGGCCATGGCTGACCAGAAAGTGACCCATGCCCTGGACACCGGCGCGGAATACATCATCTCCACTGACCTATCCTGTCTGATGCATCTGGATGGTTATATTCGGCATAAGGGGCTTCCCCTCAAAACCCTGCATCTGGCAGATGTTCTGAGCAGCGGGTGGTAAAAAAACCACCCACCATGCCACGAAGGCAGGCGGGTGGTGACCTTAAAACAACCTGTCGCAAAAGTTTCGTCGCTAAGCGACGTTACAAGGATATACGTTGATTTTTTGCAGATGGATGCTTCACCGAACGACCAATTCCGCACCCGGATAAGCGGTTGATCCAATTTAACTTTCCCTTTCCATTTCAGGCGCGTTAACCATTAAGCGTTAAGCGGTAAGCTTTATCTTTGCGCCTTAACCATAAGCACCATGGCCCACTGGCTCATCAAGTCCGAACCAGACGTTTATAGCTGGGATCAGCTGGTAAAAGACAAACAGACGCGTTGGGATGGCATCCGCAACTATGCCGCGCGACTTCATTTGAGGGCCATGAAAAAAGGCGATCCCATTTTTTTTTATCATTCCAACCAGGGGACGGAAATCGTGGGTATAGCCACTGTTTCCAAGGAAGCCTATCCGGATCCAAGCACTTCGGACCCCGCTTGGTTTGCTGTCGACATCAAGCCCTTGAAAAAATTAGCCAAACCGGTCAGCCTTGAACAAATAAAGAAGGAAAAAAAACTCGCGGCTATGGCACTGGTCCGAATTAGCCGGCTTTCAGTTCAACCGGTTTCCGATGAAGAATGGAATATTGTAATGAAAATGGGAGGTATGGAATCAGCATCATGAAAATCAAAAAAAATCTCCTTTTCTTTTTCTTCCTTTTCTTGACAGCGAAAATATCTCTTGCGCAGGTTATCCCGCCCAATTCCTCTCTCACGGGACTGCAGCAATATATCACCAAAGAAAATCCGAAAACCTTCGACAGCAGTTTTACCGACTTGCACTATGTCATTGGAGACAACATAAATTATTTATATCCTGTTTACCAGTTACTCGGTGATGATAAAAAGTTTCTCCATGATTTCACGGCCCCGGTATACTACGATCTGCTTAGTCAGACCGTCTCTTTTGTGGGCGATTATTCCGCAGCCCTGGAGTATCAGAAACTGTCCGACTCCACCCACCTGAGCGATGTGGAATACCGCCAGATCGGAAAGAGTATTCAGCAACTCAAGAATATCAAACACGCCGATGCAAAAAAATTCATCAGTTTTATTGCCCCCAATTACAAGGTGATCATGCTCAATGAAGCCTATAATAAACCTGTGCACCGGGCTTTTGCCTATTCGCTGCTGGATGCCCTTTACACCCGGGGATTTCGATACCTGGCCATGGAAATGCTCAATCCCATGCCCGATCAGGAACTTACCAAACTCACCTATAAAACCGGACATTTTGCTACCGAACCCGTAGCAGGGGAAATGATCCGCCTGGCGCTGGATCTGGGATATAAACTCGTGGCTTATCAGGATCCGAATGCCTTAGCCCATACGGCTACTGAAAGGGACTCCATTCAGGCAGTCAATATTGCCAAAATCCTACAGCAGGATCCAGAAGCAAAAATTTTCGTTTACGGTGGATATGGAAATATCGCGGAGCGGAGCACGACCCCCGATTTTACTCCAATGGGAATGGCCTTTAAAAGAATAACCGGCATCGACCCGCTCACCATCGACCAGACAGATATGACCGAAGAAAGTAATTTTTCCTTCGGAAAGGCATTTTATGATGCCTATATTGAAAAATATCCGGTAAACACGCCCTCCATTCCCCTGACCAACGACGAACCCGTAAACGTTACCGGTAATGCCTTATACGATCTGACGGTCGTTCATCCCCGGACCATCTACTATTATGCTCGTCCCACCTGGCTCGGATTATCCAACCGCAGACACCCGGTGTCGGTAAAAACAAAAAACAGGAATATCTTCCTGGTTCAGGCTTACTATCAGTATGAATCTTTTGGATCCAAACCAGGACAGGTTGTTCCAGCGGATCAAACTTATTTTTCAACAGGCGATGGGGTGTATACACTCTATCTGCGCAGGGGGCTGTATATCCTCATCTTCCGCAATATGCAGTATCAGACCTTGTATACGCAACATTTGGAAGTCAATTGACCTGTTCCCGGAACCGGATGCCTTCCTGTTTCAATGCTTCTAAAACCGGCTCATAAATTTCTTTGATGATTGGAATATGCAGCCCCGTCAGGGAAATCTTGTTTTCTAAAATCAATTTAGCGGCGATGCCCAGCGGCAGGCCCACCGTTTTGGCCATTGCTGTCCGGGTGTTGTTTTCACCCAGGACCACGAGGCTGCTGCGAAGACCCTGTTTTTGATCGTCCAGTTCAAATTCCAGTTCGTGAAGCATCAGGATCATATCCCTGTCCGACTCCCTCATTTTCCATTTGTTTTCCAATACAGCCTGCAAAATCTTAGCGGAAGTACCGGCACCGGAAGGCAAAGGTTCTTCCGAAAACAAACCCAGTTGTTCATATAGAACCCGGTTGGAGGAATTCAAAAAAGGCAGAAGCGGCTTACTCCATTCGGCGAGCGTATGAACCTGGGTGGAAACCGGCATGTCATCATTGGTCAAACCCGACCGCACCAAATTTTTCCATCCCAGGCAAAAGCTAGGATGCCGAAGGGTAGTCCGGATAAAACTTTGGGCTGACTCCAGTCCGTAAACCGGAATATAGGCCAAAGAGTCCCGGTTGGGATACCAGGCGAAAGAGCCCATGGGTTCTATCTGCACCTCACCGGTATTTTCGAAAAGGTCTCTGTAGGTGACCTGTTTGATTTTACCGGACTCCAGAAACTGTGCGCCGGCAGAGCCTGCTTTCACGACATTGGCGGGATTCCAGCTGATCTTATAGTGCCAGGCATTGTCGTCACTATCGGGAGCGACCAGGCCGCCGGTATGAGACCTGAAAAGGGTTATTTTACCTCCCCGGTCCTGAATCTGGTGGATAATCTGCATGGCACTCATGTGATCAATCCCCGGATCGAGTCCCATTTCGCAGAGAAAAAGTAATTTTTTGTCCTTCAGCTCTTTGGAAAGCTTTCTGATTTCTTCATCCACGTAGGAGGCTGTCAGCAGGTTTTTTTCATGGACGAGACAATCCCGGGCAATCAATATGTGTAAACTAGGGGGAAGTAGGGAAATGACCAGGTCTGCAGAACGGATCAGGGTTTTCCTTTGTTCGGCGTTTTCAACCTGTATCTGTAGCCACTGGAGGGTGGGAGATGCTTCCGGTTTGTCCTGCCGCAGATGGGCATCACCGACCGTCAGCGACCAGTTTCTTTCCGAGCAAGTTTTTATGAGATAGTCAATCAGGCAGGTGGAAGACTTCCCTGCCCCAAAAACTACAATGCGTTTCATTACCAATGATAAAACATTTCAGGCGAAAAAGCGTCCTGAAACGGGTACTATCCGTCCAACACTCCGTTTGGCCTTACTGAACGAGCCTGATTTCTCCCATGTTCACGTGCTGTCCTTCCACTACCTGAATATTCTTTTCCATGGGGATGCTATTGATTTTTCTGGAAGCAAAAATCAGCTTCCAGTCACCAGGTTGCAGGTCCATCCCAAAATGCCCATCTCGGCTGTTGATTTTTAGTGAATCATTGCCCCGGACGGCTATAACCGACGAATTGGGGATTACCGGTGATATTCTACCTTCAACGAAACCATTGTGTAAAATCCTTTCAGCGTGTATACCAATCACCACCACGATGATCAGTACAAGTTCCAACAATCCTCTGCGCATCTGTTCCCGATTAATAAGTTTTTAAATGAACGCTTAAAAGAAAAGAGGGTGGGAATTACATAGGTTGGAACTATGTAGAATTTCAACTTTTATGCCAATGACCGATAGAAGCGGAAATTAAAAATGAAATGATTGTTAACCGTTTCCTATTTGGTATAATTCAGGTCCAGTTTGTGTGAGCTGATTTGACGGATGCGGGCGGTTATTTTAACACCCCTGGGGCTCTTGGGTGCTTTTTCCGTGAGGGTTTCGCCGGGTTCCAGGTCACTGAACACGACATCTTCGGTTTTAAACACTTTGTCATTGGTCTGGATGTAGGCAATCGTGACAGTGATCTGATCCATCATGACGGGTGAATTGTTGGTCACGGTGATGGGTACCGCAGAAATACCCCCGAATAACCCGGTAGAAAAGTGGCCAGTCGTCAGATCTACATAGTTTTCAGGATTGGCCTTGACTTTCTCGTTGAGAAGCTCTGACGGACTAACGGTGGTTTGTTTTTGACTACTGTCTGTCAACCGGACAATGGTGTTGCTTAAAGAACCAGCGGCTACTGAATCTTTTTTGGCGGTGTTTTTCAAATTTTTTTTGGCGGAACCACCCGTCGATTTGGTCCCCACCAAATCCCCAGTCTTCAAGGTTGGATCCGTGCCGTCGGCTGGAGTGGAATTGGACAGCTGACCGGCGCTGGCTCTAGAAATTTTTTCCTGGGCATTGGGAGCTGCCTGCGGACTCAGGGGTTGTGTTTGCGTATGATTGGGGTCTGCTGTGAATAATTTTCTACGATCTGAGATAAAAAATCCGGTTATTATTCCAATGCCAAACAAAAGAAGGATGCTAAAAATCCATATCAGTCTTCCCGAAATTTGAACAATCCGGGAGGGTTTTTTACGGTAAATATCTGAAAAATCATAGTTAGGGGCGTGGTCCCTATGAAACTCGGAATCATACAAAACACCGGAAGAAGACACCCCTGCAGATTTTTTATCTGCTGGAAGGTTCACATAGACCGAGCGACTGGATGAAAACCTGGGGATATTTCCTTCCTTGCCTTTGAAATTTTGGGATTCCGGCTTTTTATTTACGACTGCGTCGGAGGCCAGGTTGTCCGAATTTTTTTTCTTGGAAAAAAGGTCACCGAGTTGTTCGGGTACAGCAGGTGCAAAGGACTTAAATTCGGTGATTTCACCCGGATACTGCCAGGCAGCACTTTTCCCTACTGTCCATACCAGATCGTACGATTTCAGATTCATGTCCTTGATCTCCTCAATGGTAAAAGGACCCGTTTCCTTGTTGTTGCGCAGCAATAAGTAAGTGCTCATGGTTTGGGCATAAATAGGGTAGGGTAAACCGATCGAAAATTGGGCAGGGTAACCGATCGAAGACCCTTCAAAAATATAAAATTTCCAGGACTCTGGCTGTTAAAACCAAGTAAACTCCCTTTAGTAGTAGAGGGGATAAAAGTGGAACCCTTTCAGCTGGCTCCATTCCAGGGTAGGTGCGGGGATTTTAGAGAATTTGGTCAGGTAAGTTGCTGCATTATAAAACCCGGAATTGGTCGGAATACTAAAAAGATTGGCATCCGGGGCAAAGTAAAATTTGCGGTATCGGGGAAAATAGGGGATCGGGCGACCGTTGATCGACGTCGGATTGGTTCTGGCACCGATCATTCCCTCCGCACCATATCCGACGCTGGCATTCAGCCAGTAAGGAAAACCGCTGTTGGATGGTAAAAAGGAGGATATATTAACAGAAAGCCAGTAAGTCTGTCCATTGTAGTCCTTTAACATGCGGGAAAAAAAATTGGATCCCAGTTCCTCCGGATAGTATTGGGCATAGGGAGAGCCATGAAAAGACCATTTTAGTGATATTTTTTGTTGATTCCAACCTTTTTGCTGCGCAGCAAAAAGAGCTGCTCCAAAAATATTGGCGACCATATCTCCATTTGAAAAACCCCATTTGGATGAAAATCCGTCGAATATTTCCACGATGGACATATAACCCAGGGCCGTTAGGCCACCCACTACAATCGACTGATTGTTGCCTACGCCACACCAGCGCATCAGATCGTATTGTATGGTACCGATATTATAGGCCGTAGTCGCATGTCCGATTTTATCCATTTGCATCCATTCGCCGTTGTCATTAAAAAAATGAAAATGACTCCTGGGATGTTTGCGATACCAGAGAAAATACAGGCCGGCAGAAATAGCAACACCGGTAGCGACTTCTGTTATGACCACTGTTTTAAGACGGTTCGGCTGGTAAGTGTCGCTGGGCGGAAGAAAAATTTCCTGAGCAAATCCGCCTACAGATACAAACAACAAGCAAATGAAAAACAGGAGTTTTCCCACTTTGATTCTCCTTATCTGATCCAATGAAAAAAAATCAACCAAACAGCAAAAGTTTTATGGAAGCGTAATTGAAAAGGAGATAAGGTTCATGTAAAAATCAATATCTTAGGTTCAAATTTAAAGCAAGTTTTATGGATGCGGTGATTCTGGCAAAAGTGAATAACTGGTTAACTGAAAACTATGACCAAGAGACAAAAGACGAGATCCTGCGTTTACAAAAAGAAAATCCCAATGAACTAACCGATTGTTTCTATAGAAACCTGGAATTTGGGACCGGTGGACTCCGGGGGATCATGGGTGTTGGAACCAACCGCATCAATAAATATACGATTGGAATGGCAACCCAGGGTTATTCCAATTACCTGTTGTCCAGTTTTCCCAATCAACTCGTTAAAGTCGCCCTGGCTCATGACAGCCGAAACAATAGCCGTTTTTTTGCTGAAACAGCCGCAAAAGTTTTTGCAGCCAATGGCATAAAAGTTTTTCTCTTTCAGTCCCTGCGGCCCACTCCGGAGCTGAGTTTTACCATCCGTTATCTGAGTTGCCAGGGCGGCGTAGTTTGCACTGCTTCACACAATCCCAAAGAATACAATGGTTACAAAGCGTATTGGAACGATGGTGGCCAGCTCGTACCACCGCATGATAACCGGGTGATTGAAGAAGTTGAAAAAATAGGATCCATCAACGAAGTAAAATGGACAGGGGGCGAATCGCATATCACCATGATCGGCAAGGAGATGGACGAAGCCTATATCAGCATGGTAAAAAATCTTTCCGTCTATCCGGAAATCATAGAAAAGCAACACAATCTTTGTATTGTCTATACACCCATTCATGGCACGGGCATCAAACTCGTTCCGGAGGTTCTTCAACGTTTTGGATTCAGCAACGTGCATGTAGTGGATGAACAGGCCACGCCGGACGGAAATTTTCCGACGGTTGCCTACCCCAATCCGGAGGAAAAAGAAACCATGAGTCTGGGTTTGAAAAAGGCCCGCGAAATCGATGCGGATATCTTGCTGGGAACAGATCCCGATGCAGACCGGGTGGGTATTGGCGTGAAAAACGACAGGGGAGAGTGGGTACTCATGAATGGCAACCAGACGGCCGTACTGGCATTCAACTACATGATTGAAGCCCGCAAGGAAAAAGGAATTGCCCAGCCCAATGATATGGTCGTAAAAACGATTGTGACCACGGACATGATCGATGAAATCGCACGCCAGTCCGGCATTCAATGTTACAACGTACTGACGGGCTTTAAGTGGATTGCCGAATTGATTAAAGAAAAAGAGAAGACCGAAAACTATGTAATCGGAGGAGAAGAAAGCTATGGGCTGATGATCGGAGATAAACTCCGGGATAAGGATGCGGTCAGCGCCGTGGCCATTCTTTGTGAAATGGCAGCCTACGAGAAAAACAAAGGCCGGTCACTCTACGATAAACTGATCGACCTATATCTGCAGTTTGGATTTTATAAGGAGAGTCTGATTTCAATCACCAAAAAAGGCATGGATGGTCAAAAGCAAATTGCCGATATGATGGCAGCCTACCGCAACCGTCCGCCATTGGCCATACACGGATCCGATGTGATTGAATTGCTTGACTACCAAATTGGAAAAGGTAAGAACCTGAAAACCGGTGAAAGCTGGGATTTAAAATTGCCGGTAAGCAATGTACTGCAGTTTATTCTCGAGGATGGCAGCAAGATTTCTGCCCGGCCATCGGGAACCGAACCTAAAATAAAATTTTATTTCAGTGTTTACGAAAAGCTCTCCCACCGGTCTGCCTTTGAAGCAGTGGATGACCTGCTGCAAAAAAGAATACATTCCATCATGGAAGATTTGAAACTGGATTGATCAGATCCCCCGTTATTAAATTATGAAAGTCAAATTTTTATTGCTGGGCGCTTTATTTTCGTTCTTTTCAGGGCAGGCACAAATCAAGCTTCCAGGAATTTTTGGAGACCACATGGTTCTGCAACGCGACCAGCCGGTGGCGGTTTGGGGATGGTCAAGTCCTGGTGAAAAACTCCAGCTCACCTTTCATCAGCAGGTTAAGGAAACCCAGGCAGACAAGACCGGCAAATGGCGCATTACGCTGGATCCCGAGCCGGCCGGAGGGCCCTATGAATTATTGCTGAAAGGCAGCAATAGCCTTCTTCTGCGGGATGTCATGGTGGGAGAAGTGTGGATCTGTTCGGGACAATCCAATATGGAGTTCAGCTTGAAATTGGTTAAAAATGCAGCAGCTGAAATCAAGGACGCAGACTATCCTGGGATAAGGCATATCAAAATTCCTAACCGCGTGAGTGAAATGCCGGAAGACGATATCCCGCCTGCCAGATGGGATACTTGTTCACCGGCAACGGCTGGAAATTTTACTGCCGTAGGATATTTTTTTGCCAGAGAACTGGTCAAGCGCTTACACGTGGCCGTTGGTCTTGTCAATTCGAGTTGGGGTGGAACAATGGTGGAGACTTGGACCAGCCGGGGAGCTTTCCAAAATAGTCCTGAATTCAAAGCGATGATTGCCACCGTGCCGGCAGAAGACCTGCGCCCGATGGTAGAAAAAAGGCATCAGTTGCTGGCTGATCAGATCAAACTTCTTCAAAAAAATATAACCGATACACTGCCGGAAGATGATTGGAAAAATCCAGGATACAATGCGTCCGGGTGGCCGAAAATTAGTGTGGCCCGCATCTGGGAAAATCAAAATCTCGGACTCAAAGAACTCGATGGCGTAGTCTGGTACAGGAAAGACCTGGTACTGGGCAACCTGGATACGGAAAAGTCCTTCCTGCTTTCCCTGGGAAAGATTGACGACAACGATTCAACATTTGTGAATGGAACACTGGTCGGTGTCACCCGCAACTACGCAGAGAATAGGCAGTATACGATAGCCCCCGGTATATTCAAAGCGGGAAATAACATCATCGCCGTTCGCGTAGAAGATACGGGCGGAGGCGGGGGATTTTATGATGATTCCGCGGGCGTTTACCTGAAAACAGGAGAGAAGCATATTTCACTTGCAGACGGATGGCGTTTTCGCATTGCAACCTTCCTCAATATGGGACCGGGATTTGGTCCCAATGATTATCCCTGTCTCTTGTACAATGCCATGATCCATCCCCTGATACCTTTTACCATACGGGGCGCACTATGGTATCAGGGCGAAGCCAATGCAGAAAGGGCCCGTCAATACCGGGTGGCCTTCCCCCTGATGATCACCGATTGGAGATCACAATGGGGAGAAGGAAATTTTCCTTTTTATTTTGTGCAACTGGCCAGCTGGAATGCGGATCACGGCAACAGTGAACGGGGAAGCGCTTGGGCTGAATTGCGGGAAGCCCAGACCATGACCCTGCAACTTCCGGCTACCGGTATGTCTGTCACGACCGATATCGGTGAATCTGGCGATATTCATCCCAAAAATAAACAGGATGTAGGTTGGCGACTCGCTGCCATTGCCCTTCATCATGTTTACGGCCAAAACATAGAATACAGCGGGCCCGTTTTAGATTCCGCGCAACGGGTAGGAAATCGAATGGTCTTAAGTTTTACCCATGATGGAAGCGGGCTGATGACACCGGACAAATATGGATATGTCCGGGGATTTGAAATCTCCGGCAACAATCGTCAATTCCATTACGCCAAGGCATTTATTGAGCACAACAAGGTCGTTGTCTATTGCGAAGCGGTAAAAGAACCCGAATCGGTTCGATACAACTGGGCCGACGACGCGGGTGATGGTAATTTGTTCAACGGAGCGGGATTTCCTGCCCCGCCTTTCAGGACCGATCAGTGGCCGGGGATTACAGACGAAAAAAAATTTGTCGTCATCCCTTGAGGATTACAGAATCCGTTCACTGATGATTCCTGAACCTTTGTTTTTGAGGATGAGTTTTTTTGCACCGTAATGTGTTGTTTCTTCTTTGATCAGATAGTGATCGGCATCGAATTCCACCAGATTACTCGGTTTGGAGAGTCCTGTTTGACCGCGCCAAATGTCCAGTTTTACGGGTTCCCAGAGTTTGGATCTGCCGGATGCATAGGCGGCATCCAAGACCGCATTGACCACATAGCCGTCGTAAAAAGTTTCCTTGGGTTCAATTCCCTTTTCCATCGAATTGAACATGTCGGTAAACATATGGTTATAGCCCAGGTCATTCATCTCGTCGCCCACTGGAAAGAGCCAGCCGGAATTGGATTCCGCTTTTTCTGCGACATAATCGGCTCCTTTCCCCGTAGTAAACATTTCAAAACCTGTTCTTAAAAAATTGTTGATCCAGATGGTTCCTTCTGTTCCCATCACTTCATCGCGCAAATCCAATCCCCCCCGGAATGTCCAGCTCACTTCAAACTGACCGATGGCTCCGTTTTCATATTTTACCAGTCCGATGGCATGGTCTTCGGCTTCAATCGGCTTGACCTGTGTATCCATCCAGCACATTACTTCGACAGGACGAATATCCTTTCCTATGAAACTCCGTGCAATTTCCACGCAATGGCAACCCAGGTCCAGGATACAGCCTCCGCCGGCCTGCTCCAGATCCCAAAACCAATCACTGTGGGGGCCAGGATGTGTTTCCCGCGACTTGGACCAGAGGATCCTTCCCAGGGCACCGTTCTTTACACTTTCCAGTGCCTTTAAAAATTTAGGCGTATACACCAAATCCTCCAGGTATCCGTTGAAGATGCCTGCTTTTTCCACCGCTTCCAGCATACGTTTGGATTCCACTGCGTTTCTTCCCAGGGGTTTGGTCGTGATAACGGCTTTTTTATGTTTGCAACAGAGCATAACGGCTGCCTCGTGCAGATTGTTGGGAAGTGAAATACAAACTACTTCTACTTCGGGATGAGCGACGGCTTCTTCCATTTCTATGGTCCAGTGTGCACAACCGTAATCAGAGGCAAATTTTTTAGCCGAAACTTCCCGGCGGGAATAAACGCTTACAATCCAGTCTCGGCTTCTTTGTCCCTGCAGTGAATCAGCATAAAACCGGCCAATAAATCCGGATCCCAACATGGCAATTTTCATACGTTCAGTTTAATTTTTTGAGAATAATTCAAGCCTGCACCGGTAAAACCGCTTCCGGTTTTTTCTCCCGGAAAAATAAGATAAAATAGATCAGAACGCCCAGGGCGATATAAGCCGGAACAAACCAGATCTTCGTCCAGTCATGGCCTGCCGGTGTTTTATAGTTGTCAACCACGAAACCCGAAAACCAGGTTCCGATAAACATTCCCACTCCATAAGTTGCAAAAGTAAAAAGGCCCTGTGCGGCATTTTTGATGGCAGCACCCGCTTTTTTTTCTGTATACATATAGCCGGTAACAAAAAAGAAATCATAACAAACGCCATGCAGGATAATGCCGGCGTACAGCATCCAAAGGTTTGCGTCGATATTGCCATAGGCAAAACAAACATAACGCAGCATCCAGGCGACCATGCCCATCATGAGCATTTTCTTGACACCAATCCGGTTGAATAAAAAAGGAATAGCCAGGATAAATACTGCTTCGGAAATCTGACCCAGGATCATTTTGGAGGCAGCTCCCTGGACGCCGATCTCATTGAGGAAAACATTGGCGAATCCGTAGTAAAAAGAAAGGGGTATGCATACCAAAATGGCCGCAATGAAAAAAATGAGGTAGGGCCGATTCTTAAACAAAACAAAAGCCTCGGTGCCCAATGCTTTGGCCGCCGACGTCTCCCGGGCAGCCGCTTTGGGCGGTGTATTGGGCAGGAAAAAACTAATGACTCCTAAAAACGCAGAGGCAGCGGTAGCCAGATAGAAGGTATTGACAATGCCTGATTTTTCCCAATGGAGATTGCCGATCAGTAAACCTGCCACGATCCATCCCAATGTACCAAATACACGGATCCACGGAAACTGTTTACCCGGATCGCTCATTTGGGCAAACGCAATGCTGTTGGATAAGGCAATCGTGGGCATATACAGCAGGGAATAAACCAGGATGATCCAGTAAAAAGGTCCGTTCATGGCGGTAGTGGTAGCCAAATAGAGCATCCCTGCACCCAGCAGATGAAGAACTCCCATGATTTTCTGCGCGGCAAAAAAACGATCCGCAATCAATCCGATGATGAATGGTGAGATCATGGTCGCGATGGCCAGCGCACTATAGGCAGCCCCGATCTGAATTCCCGTGGACTGAAGGCTGGTCCCCATATAAGTTCCCAGGGTTACATACCAGGATCCCCAGATAAAATATTCCACAAACATCATCAGGCAAAGCAAAGCGGAGGCATTCGTCTTCATGTAAAGTAAATTTTGGCAGGCAAATAACGGAAGTGAAAAGTTACAAATGAAAACACGCATTGTAAAAAATTCTTCAATTATCTTGCAGCCATGCGGGCGTTATCCGATTCATATAGACACAAGGGACTGAGAAAACAATTGGTAGAGCTGATCCGCAGCAAAGGCATTACGGATGATAGGGTACTGGCGGCCATTTCTGAAATCCCTCGTCACTATTTTATTGATTCTGCCTTTGATCAGATTGCTTATGAAGACCGTGCCTTTCCGATCGCCGAAGGGCAAACCATTTCACAACCCTATACGGTAGCCTATCAAACCCAGCTACTGGAAATAAAACCCCACGAAAAAGTGCTGGAAGTGGGAACCGGGAGTGCCTATCAGGCCTGTGTTCTGGCACTCATGGGTGCGCAGGTCTTCACCATCGAAAGGCAAAAACAACTCTACGATCACAACAAACAATTTTCCTATCTGCGTAATTTTCCCGGCATCCGTTATTTTTTTGGCGATGGTTATCAGGGCTTGCCTACATTCGCCCCCTTTGACAAAATTATTGTGACGGCCGCCGCCCCCGCCATTCCCGACAAACTGGTAGAACAGCTGAAACCGGGCGGAAAAATGGTCATCCCCGTCGGAGAAGGAAAAGTGCAACAGATGCTTCGGATTTACAAAGACTCCGAAGGTGTGGCACAGGAAGAGGTTTTTGACAACTTTTCATTTGTTCCCATGCTTCAGGGTAAGGCACAAAGCCCTAAATCCTGAAGCTCAATCGCAGTATTTCCAAATAAAATACAACCAACTGTCCTTTTAACTATGACTCCCGAACGAGCGCAACGCCTGACCCATGTTTTGAACAAACGACAGAACGATCTGACTGTCGTATTGGAAAACGTTTTTGATCCGCACAATATCTCCGCTGTCATGCGCACCTGTGATGCCGTAGGGATTCAGGATATTCATGTACTGAATACCCGGATCGGCCGGCACAAAAAATGGGGAGCCCGCAGTAGCAGCAGCGCTGCAAAATGGCTGACCATACACCAGCATACCGATGCCGCCCTTTGTTTTAAAGAATTAAGAAAAACATTCCCGCTCATTCTAACAACCCATCTTTCGTCCACGGCTGTTTCACTTTATGAAATCGATTTTACCCATCCCGTTGCACTGGTTTTTGGCAATGAACACGAAGGAGTCAGTGAGGAAATCCGTGAACTGGCCAATGGTAATTTTGTTATCCCGCAGGTAGGCATGATCCGCTCCCTGAATATATCGGTAGCCTGCGCAGTAAGTCTTTATGAAGCTTACCGGCAGAAACAAGCCGATCACCACTATGAAAAAATGAAATTGGATGAGACCCAGTACCAGTCCTTATGGAAACAGTGGAGTCTGAACAATCAAGAGCTTTGAAAAGGTTGACAAACTTAATTTCCATATTTTCACATTACTATTCACCAGATCTACGTTTATGACCAACAAAAGAAAAATTATTCTGGGGGGGCTGATCGCTGGCACCTTAGACGGGGCCGCGGCTGTAATAACATTTTCAAATCCCCTCAACCTCCACAATGCCAGCAAGGTTTTCCGCTATATCGCTGCCTCCCTTTTTGGAAGCCAGGCGATCCAAGGAGGTCTGGTGTATGCTTTTATAGGACTGGCCATTCACTTTCTAATTGCAACGGCATGGTCAGCCATTTACATACTATTGGTTTTCCGGGTTTTTAAACCTGGCGTGCTCTGGGCAAAAATTGTACTGTATGCAAGTACGATCTGGGTTATTATGAACGGATTTGTCATTACGCTGGCTGGTTTAAAAGCACAATACAACGGATGGTCCATTATGCGGTCATTTTGCATCATACTTTTTTGTGTCAGCATCCCCATCTGCATAATCGGAGAATTGCGATCCAAAAACAATTGAGGTCAGCCTGTTTTCCGAAGAGTCTGATAACCAAACCTAAGACTTTCTCTTCTGAGCACGAAGCTGTGCTCTTTCCTTTAAATAGTGTATGCTCACGTTCAGTTCAAAACCGATCAGCAGGATCAGGGCGTTGAAATAAACGACGATCATAAGGATCAGAATCGTTCCGATGGATCCGTATACTTTGTTATAGTTTCCGAATTTATTCACCCAGAAGGAAAATAAAAAGGTAAGCAGGATCATCAGGAAGGTTGCCAGGGTCGTTCCCGGCGAAATCAGGCGCCATTTTTTTTTGATGGCCGGAGCGTGTTTGTAAATAAAAGCGATGGTAAAATAAAAAAGGGGAATGATTACAACCCACCGAAGGGTTCTAACGATGCCCCTGACGGAGCTTTTCTGCACATGAAAAGCCTTAAAAACATATTTCAGCAATTCATTTTGGGTAACCAGGATCACGATGGTGCCGATCAAAAGTAAAATCATCACGAGCGTGAGCTGAATGGCTACCAGCCGGTTTTCAAAATAATTTCTTCGGGTAAAGGAATGAAGGGACCGGTTAAAGGATCGCATCAAACCGATTACGGCGTTGGAAGCATAATACAAGGCTACCACCAATCCGAAAGAGAGCAGGCCGCCCCGGGGTTTGGTCAGAAAATCATTGATGAAATTGGTTACCAGCTGGGAAGTATTCTGGTTGGGGGTTATTTCTTTGGTGAGCACGAGCAACTGATTGGCGAGCTTTTTGGAAACGGGCAGGTAGGGAATCAGGGTGCACAAGAAAATGGTCGCCGCAGGAATGGCCATTAGAAAACTGAAAGCAATCGAACGGGCCCGTTCGATCAAACCCACTTTCTGAACCTGGCTTTTAAAAAAAACAATGACTTCATATAGCGGGAGACCCTGAAATCCCGGCAGATAAATGGATTTGCTTCTCAAAGAGAGATACCGGTAGGGAAAAGAGGTTTTTATGAATTTATCCAGGGTGGTCATGGCTTTTCTTTTAACTGCTGACCAATCCTCATCTGCTCATCCAGGGCTTTCTGATATTCCCTGGCATTTTGCATGTGTTCAGTAAAAGTTTCTGCGAAGTTTGAATACCCCGAAAAATCTGGTTTGGCAACAAAATATAAATATTTGGTTTGCGGGGCTTCCAGCACGGCCTCCAGGGATTCTTCGGAAGGAGTACAAATGGGTCCCGGAGGAAGACCGGCATTTCTATAGGTATTATAAGGCGATTCTACGAGAAGATATTTTTCATAGACTCTTTTCAAATCAAAGCGCCGCAGGGCATATTTTACGGTAGGATCCGCTGCCAGCCGCATGCCGGAGGCCATGCGGTTGAGATAAACACTGGCTATTTTGGGTTTGTCGGCTTTTCTAGTCGTTTCTTCTTCCACAATCGAAGCCAAAATATAGGCGGTCGTCCGGTTTAGCTGGTGCGCCTCTGCTTGCCCAAGTCTTTCCGGTGTCCAGAACGCGTCGGATGCCAGCACCAGTTTTTTGAAGATCCTGGATGGGGTTGTATTCCAGAAATACGTATAGGTATTGGGAAAGACAAGGGTCATCACGGTATTGGTATCTACGCCATAAGTTGACAATGTATCGGTATTGTTCATATAACGCATAAAAGCAGCAGAATCGCATTCATATTTTCTACCAATCATTCCAGCCAGGTCCTCCCGGGTGCGAAGCTTGGTAATCACCAGGTTTACGGGAACCTGTCTTCCGTTGCGCAGCATCTTAAGCAGGTTTAGCAAACTCATGCCCTTGTGAATTTCGTATTTCCCTGCTTTGATATTTTCCGGATAGGAAACCCGATTTGCCAGCCAGTTGAAAACAGCCGGATGGGAAAGGACTTCATCATTGCTTAGCATGGAATCCACCTGGGAGAAATTCATTCCCGTATGGATATACAGATCATGGTTGTCCGCAGTAAAGGATGTGGCCGGACCCAGGATCAGGTAACCGCAGAGGGCCGCTATGACAAAAAGCAGCAGGAGCAGGGTGAGCAGCAGTTTCTTCACTTGAATTTGGATTATTCTCCAAAATAAACAAAAAACCCCGTCATTGGAATGAAGGGGTCTCAAATATCATGTAGACTTTTTATTTGGGTTGGGATGGGATAGAGTTCACCGGAACGGAGGTTGGAGCTACGCGGATATCTTTCCCTTTGCTGGCGCCAGCCCTGGGAATAAAAACCGTGGAAAACAGGCAAAGCAATACCACAGCCGTAGCCAGGATCCAGGTACCTTTTTCCAGGACATCGGTGGTTTGTTTAACGCCCATAAACTGGTTGCTGAAACCCGCAACATTACCGGCCAGCCCACCACCTTTGGGATTCTGAACCAGGATAATCAAACCGAGTAAACCACAGGCCAGTAAAAGGATAATCACAAAAAATATCATGGTAAAGACGCTTTTAATTGTTCAATTCTGGACGCAAAATAAGCGCTTTTGGGGGGATAAATCAAACTTAATTTCTGGAAAAGAGCAATGGCATTTTCATACATTCCCTGCTTGGCGAGGACTTCAGCCATCGACTCGGTCATGATATCCCGTTCTTCAATAGAGTGGGCTGCGAAATTCCGAATCCGGTCTGCTTCTTTTTCGGGAAGTTTGTCGGAGGCGGGTTGCAGGGGAACCTTCTTCATGACTTTCAACCAGTCTGTAAAACTCTTCAGTTGTTTGCCGAAACTGTCTGACGGTTGATCATCCAATACCAGTTTGATTCCCTGGGAAGCGAAATAATCAATCATATGGTAGGGTGCAAACACGATGGATTCTGCTTTTTTTGAATCAAACAGCGGCATGGATTTTTGTTTTTCTCCAAACCGGGAAACAACCTCCTGCAATTCCCCTGTCATCACTGATTCTTGGGATTGCAGGTCACCTGAACCGGTGTCGTCCGCTTCAGCCTGACCAAGAAAAGCGGTCATCTCGCTTGACTCCGAGGTTTCCTTGGTCAAAGGCTCTGTTTCGGCTGCTTCTTCTACGGGTCCGTCAAAAGCTTCATAATCTGCTTCATCTGACCTTTCAAAGGTTTTTGAAACCAGGGGCTGCTCGGGGATAATCTCCGCGGGAACAGCCGCAATTTCTACAGGGGGTGGGTCTGCAAAAGGCTTTTCATCGGTAGTAGCATTCAGGTCTATGGGTCTATCAAAGGCTTCCAGATCGTAATCTCTGCCTTTGATGGCTACCTCTTCGAAAATGCCATACTCATTGAGAATTTCTTGCGAAATTTCTACAGGAACTTCCCGGGTACCCCCGTTAAAATCATGAATGATGCCAATTTTTTCTACCGGTTCCGAAGTGGATAATTCTTGGACCACTTCGGGGGTTGAATTTTCCTGGCTCGTATCCGGCGGGTCCTTTTCCAAAAACTCTGGAATCTGTTCTTCCTGGGGTTCGGGCACTTCCAGATGATATTTTTGCATGAGTTCGTCAAAAGAAGTCACGGCGGCGGAGGTATCCGGACGCACATCGACAAATTCTTCTACGGACTCGGTTTTTAAGGATTCAATGACGGGTTCTTCCAGCACTTGAAAATCTTCGGCAGCCGGTTCATTTGCGACCGGGTCGCTGTAAATTTCAGGCTTGAATGCCGCTTGATTTTCCGAGACTTTTTCTACCTGTAAAACCGGACGCGACGTTTGGATTCCCTTCAAATTGGATTCAAGCCAGAGCGGATTGTTGAAATAGAGCGCTGTACGCATGCTCACTTTTTCGTAGTCGGCATTGCCCTCCATGGCCAATTTTCTTGACAGCAGAAAATGCGCCGCATTAAAAGAGGGAAATTCGCTGATCACTTCATACATCTCATCCAGGGAGACCGAATCCAGGTCTTTTTTTCCGAATATGGCATCTATCAGGGAAGGCAGGCCGCTGTTCATCTGAAAATAATTACCAGTTAGAAAATAGACGGTTAAACATATCATCGGACAATTGGGAGACGATCGTCGGTTCCAATTGTGCCTGCGCGTCATTTAACGTCTGAGTTGCCGGAAAATCAAATATCCGTGTAATATCCGTATCAAAATCAGGTGTCCCGAGTTTTTGATCGGCCAGCTTGTTTTTTAAGGCCAGGTGAACGGTTACCGTCAACCGGTTGATTGATGCCGCCTGGTTGGATACACCGGCTGTACTAACTGAATAATCAGAGATATAAGCAGTCACATCATAGTCTGCATTGTCCGTTTGAATCTGCACGAGTTTGGTCTGACTCGCAATTTTCGTTTTAAACTTATCGGTGAGCAGCGGACTCAGTTGGGGATCGACGTACCGGGACCGGTTTTCGATAAATCCAACGCGAATTGTTTTTACCTGAGGTGGTATGGATACATCTTTAAAAGAATAGACCCCGCAAGATAGGGCAGTGGTCACTATGATCAAGGCAGAAAGAATCAGCCTGCACGCTGGCCAACTACTGGACCTATTCGGTGATATCATATTCTTTCAATTTTCTATAGAGTGTCCTTTCGCTGATTCCAAGATCTGAGGAGGCATCCTTGCGTTTGCCTTTGTGTTTTTTAAGTGCCTTCACAATCAATTCTTTTTCCTTATCCATGATGCTCAGCGATTCTTCCACTTCTTCATGATGATAAATTTCATTGTTGCTGTTGCCATTGCCGTTGTTGTGAATTACGACCGGCTGCGGCTGAAAGGAGCTGTTCACCAGATTTCCTGAAAAATGTTCCGGCGCCTTGAACTCCTTCATCTCCCGGGCAAAAGCTTCTTGGGTATCGGCTGCCAGGGAAGGATTTTTTAAAATTTCCAAAAACATTTTTTTCAATTCCGTGACGTCCTTTTTCATGTCAAAGAATAATTTATACAGAATCTCCCGTTCATTGGAGAAATCGTTGGGCGCCTGATGACCGGCCGATGGCATCACCATGGGCAGGCGGTTTTGCGTATTCTCCGGAATAAATCGTCTCAGTTGCTGGTAGGAAATGAGTTTATCCTGTGAAAGAACAGAGATCTGTTCTGCAATATTCTTTAACTCCCGGACATTCCCGGGCCAGCTGTACTGGATTAACAGATTTTTTGCGTCTTCATCCAGCTGAACTGGGGAAGTCTTGTATCGCTCTGCAAAATCCACGGCAAACTTTCTGAATAACAGGGGAATGTCATCCTTACGGTCCCGAAGGGATGGTACGCGAATCGGAACCGTACTCAGGCGATAATATAGATCCTCCCGGAATTTACCCCTTTCGGTCAACTGCAACAGGTCTTTATTGCTGGCGGCGATTACACGCACATCTGTTTTCTGCACTTTGGAGGATCCGACCCGGATAAATTCACCCGCTTCCAAAACCCGCAGTAGCCGGGCTTGTGTACCCAGGGGCAGTTCTCCGATTTCATCCAGGAAAATGGTCCCGCCGTTTACGGTTTCAAAATATCCTTTTCTGGAATCCACGGCCCCAGTAAAGGACCCTTTTTCATGCCCGAATAATTCTGAATCGATCGTACCTTCCGGAATGGCGCCGCAGTTAACGGCTATAAAAGGATTGTGTTTTCTGGCAGATAGAGAGTGAATGATTTGGGAAAAAGCTTCCTTACCCACGCCACTTTCCCCCGATATCAAAACGGTGAGATCTGTATTGGCTACTTGTACTGCCACGCCCAGTGCATAATTGAGTTCTGTGGCATTGCCTATGATGCCGAACCTATTTTTTATTGCTTGAAGTTCCATTTCTTAATTGTTTTGAATTGCTTCCATTCCAGACACCTTTTCACCGATCAATGTGCCTCCGGTACTGCGTACAATTCTCAGCCAGGCATAATCGCCTGGTTGCAGCGAGCCAACCTCTTTTGAAAAGACCACCACTTTGTTCTGATCATTTCTTCCCATCCAAAAACTGGGGCTTTTTTTTGAATCCCCCTCGATGAGTACTTTGGTAATGGCCCCCACATCCCGAAGATTTGACTGTTCGGAAATCTTCCTTTGCAGTTTAATAATTTCTTCCAGTCTTCTTTTCTTTTCGTCTTCAGGAACATCATCCGGGTACCGACGAGCGGCGAGTGTTCCCGGTCTTTCGGAATAAAAATACATGTAGCTGAAATCAAATTGGCTTTCCCGGATCAGGGAAAGCGTTTGTTCATGATCCTCCGGCGTCTCTCCGCAAAATCCAGAAATGATGTCTGAGCTGATGCCGCAATCCGGAATCAATTCTCTGATCCGTTTTACTTTAGAAAGATACCACTGGTATGATGGCAAGGAAGGGGAAAAAGCAGTAGGTTTTGCTGCCCTGCTTCAAAGGGTT
>JABDAN010000033.1 GCA_013289175.1 Bacteroidota bacterium | reverse complement strand
ATTTCCGGTTTCGTCAAGTTGCAGGTTAAGGGAGGACAGGCCAACCCGGCACCCCCCATCGGACCCGCATTAGGTTCCAAGGGTATCAACATCATGGAGTTCTGTAAGCAGTTCAATGCCCGGACCCAGGATAAGATAGGAAAAGTACTCCCTGTCTTAATCACTGTTTACTCTGACAAATCCTTCGATTTTATCATCAAAACACCACCTGCGGCCGTCCAGATCCTGGAGGCAGCCAAATTGCAGAGTGGATCCAAAGAGCCCAATCGTAACAAAGTAGGTAAGGTCAACTGGACCCAGGTAGAGGCTATTGCAAAAGACAAGATGCCGGACCTGAACTGCTTTACCGTTGAAAGTGCCATGCGCATGGTTGCCGGTACGGCACGCAGCATGGGCGTCAACGTGGAAGGCAAAGCTCCATGGGACAATTGATTCTGAACACTTAAAAAAATTATGATATGGCTATCTCCAAAAAAAGAAAATCTGTTGCCGCTAAGGTTGACAAAAATAAGGCCTATACCCTCAAGGATGCTTCCTCCCTTGTCAAAGAAGTAAATATCACCAAGTTTGATGCTTCGGTTGATCTTCATATCCGCCTGGGGGTGGATCCGAAAAAGGCTGACCAGTCCGTCCGGGGTACGGTAAGTCTGCCCCACGGAACGGGTAAAACAAAACGTGTATTGGTACTCTGTACTCCGGACAAAGAGGCAGCAGCGACTGCGGCCGGAGCCGACTATGTTGGTTTGGATGAATACATCACGAAAATTGAAGCCGGCTGGGTGGATGTAGACGTGGTCATTGCTACCCCTTCGGTGATGCCAAAAATTGGTAAGCTGGGTAAGGTGTTGGGGCCCCGCAATCTGATGCCCAATCCAAAAACAGGAACGGTTACCAATGATGTAGCTGCGGCAGTAAATGAAGTGAAAGGTGGAAAAATTGCCTTCAAGGTCGATAAAGCGGGCATTATCCATGCCTCCATCGGAAGAGTGAGTTTTTCGCCTGAAAAAATTACTCAGAACAGCCAGGAACTGATCAACGCGATCATCCGGGCAAAACCTGCCACCTCAAAAGGTACCTATGTTAAAAGCGTATTCATGGCGACTACCATGAGTCCGTCTATATCCATTGATACCCGCGCTTTTGCAGCTCAATAAAATATTTTTAAAAAAAGGTTATGAACAAAGATCAAAAAAACGAAGTCATTGAACTGTTGAAAGGCAAGTTCTCTCAATACCACAATTTCTATGTAACCAATACCGAGTCCCTTACCGTTGAGCAGGTCGGAAAATTGCGCCGCATCTGTTTTAGCAAAAAGGTGGAAATGAAGGTTGCCAAGAACACCCTGATTAAAAAAGCTCTGGAAAATCTGGACTCTACGCGGTATGCAGGGGTACTGAGCTCATTAAACGGTGTAACCGCCCTTCTTTTCTCAGAAAATGCCAAGGAGCCGGCGCTGATCATCAGCAGTTTCCGCAAAGACGGCAACCTGGAAAAGCCCGTTCTGAAAGCTGCTTTTATCGATGGGGATGTCTTTGAAGGAGACAACCAACTGAAAACGTTGACCACCCTGAAAAGCAAACATGACCTCATTGGCGAAATCATCGGTTTACTGCAATCCCCGGCAAAAAATGTCATCAGCGGATTAAATGCAGGCGCTAAACTGGCGGGATTGGTGCAGGCATTGGAAGCCAGAGCACAGGCTTAGGCGGCGGGGAAGGGAAGTGTATAGGAGAAAGACTTATTTCGGTCCCTGTCCACGGCCCCACAAGATGTAAAATATTTTTTTTAATAACCATCCTCCGGAGTTGAACCGAAAGGCAAACCATGAAGGAGGAAAAAATCAAACAAAATGGCAGATTTAAAAGTTTTCGCTGAACAGTTGGTTTCACTGACTGTCAAAGAAGTTAATGAACTCGCAAAAATTCTGAAAGAAGAGTACGGTATTGAGCCTGCTGCTGCAGCGGTAGCTGTCGCAGGTCCTGCTGCCGGTGGCACTGCAGCTGTTGCGGAAGAAAAAACAGCCTTCAACGTTATTTTGAAAGCGGCTGGCGCAAACAAACTGAACGTGGTTAAGATCGTGAAAGATCTGACTGGACTTGGTTTGAAGGAAGCCAAAGACCTCGTTGACGGCGCTCCAAAGCCCGTGAAAGAAGGGGTTAGCAAAGCCGATGCGGAAGGTTTGGTCGCTAAGCTGAAAGAAGCTGGTGCAGAAGTTGAAATTCAGTAATTTCCTTGGATAGTTTTTGATGGGTGGTGAAGGGTCTTGGACCCTTCACCATTCGCTTTTTGGAGGGACCCTCCCCACCCAACTATTTTATCCGGGAAGGCTGATTTTCGGCATAAAATCCTTAACTTTGCCGTCCGTTTGTATTACCAATCAAGCTATAACTATTCATCGCAATATAACATGCTAATAATCAATGCGTTGGGAATTTATTGAATTCCTGAGGCATTTTTTTGTTTTCCCGTGAACTGTAGTTAGAACATTTAAAACAGGATATATACCGTATGTCTTCCACAAAGCTCACACCCAGGATTAATTTCGGTAAGATTAAACACCTTGCCGAAACACCCGACCTGCTCGAAGTACAGATCCAGTCTTTTAAAGAGTTTTTCCAGCTGGAAACCACTCCGGATAAGCGCAATATCGAAGGCTTATTCAAAGTGTTCAAGGAAAATTTTCCGATTACAGATACCCGGAATATTTTCATGCTTGAATTCTTGGACTACTTCATCGATCCGCCCCGTTATACCATCGAAGAATGTATGGAACGCGGCCTTACCTATGCGGTGCCCCTGAAAGCTAAATTGAGACTCAGTTGCAACGATGAAGAGCATGTAGACTTCCAGACCATCGTGCAGGACGTATTTCTAGGAAATATTCCATACATGACTCCGCGGGGCACTTTTGTGATAAACGGCGCTGAGCGGGTGGTTGTATCCCAACTGCATCGTTCACCAGGTGTATTCTTTGGCCAGTCCATTCATCCCAATGGAACAAAAATTTATTCTGCCCGCGTGATCCCCTTCAAGGGAGCCTGGATGGAATTTGCAACCGATATCAACAATGTTATGTTTGCCTATATCGACCGGAAAAAGAAATTCCCGGTTACGACTTTGTTGCGTTCCATCGGATATGAAACCGATAAAGACATTCTCGCCCTTTTCGGCATGGCCGACGAAGTGAAGGTTGATAAGAAAACACTGCACAAATACATCGGCAAAAAGCTTGCTGCCCGGGTGCTGAGAACATGGGTGGAGGATTTTGTGGATGAAGATACCGGAGAAGTGGTTTCCATTGAAAGAAATGAAATCGTGCTGGAACGTGATACGGTTCTCGATGAAGAAGCCATTGATATGGTTATTGAAATGGATGTAAAAAGTGTTTTCATCCAAAAAGAAGATGTAGGCGGCGACTACGCAATCATTTACAATACGCTTAATAAAGATACTTCCAACAGCGAGCTCGAAGCAGTTCAACATATTTATCGTCAACTGCGCGGAGCCGATGCGCCCGATGATGAAACCGCCCGGGGTATCATCGACAAACTGTTTTTCAGCGACAAACGATATGACCTGGGTGAAGTGGGCCGTTATAAAATAAACCGCAAACTGCAGCTGAATCTGCCCTTGACGCAGAAAACACTGACCAAGGGCGATATGATTGAGATCATAAAATACCTGGTACGCCTGACCAATGGCAAAGCGGAAATCGATGACATTGATCACTTGAGCAACCGCCGTGTCCGCACCGTAGGGGAACAGTTGTACGCGCAATTTGGCGTGGGTCTGGCCCGTATGGCCCGTACCATCCGGGAAAGAATGAATGTTCGCGACAATGAAGTTTTCACTCCGGTGGATCTAATCAATGCCAGAACACTCTCTTCTGTAATCAACTCATTCTTTGGAACCTCTCAGTTATCCCAATTTTTGGATCAGACCAATCCATTGAGTGAGATAACCCATAAACGACGCATCTCCGCCCTTGGGCCCGGAGGTCTGAGCCGCGAAAGAGCAGGATTTGAAGTGCGCGATGTACATTATTCACATTATGGCCGTCTGTGTACCATTGAAACACCGGAAGGTCCGAACATCGGGCTTATTTCCACGCTCTGCGTACATGCGAAGATCAACGAAATGGGATTCATCGAAACGCCTTACCGCAAAGTAAATGAGGGTAAGGTGGATATGAAGAAACTCACTTACCTCAGCGCCGAAGAAGAAGACGTTGCCAAAATCGCCCAGGCCAATATTGCCCTGGATGAGAAAGGAAATTTCGTGGAGGACAAAATCGTTTCCCGTCAAACGGGTGATTTTCCGATTCTCGATAGAAATGAAGTGGAATTCATGGACGTAGCACCAAACCAAATCGTGGGACTGAGCGCATCCCTGATACCTTTCCTGGAACACGATGATGCCAACCGTGCATTGATGGGATCAAACATGCAAAGACAGGCGGTACCCCTGATTCTCCCAGACCGACCCATCGTGGGAACCGGACTGGAAGCCAAAGCGGCTCGCGATGCGCGCATCCAGATCCATTCTGAAGGAGAAGGTCAGGTAGAATTTGTGGATGCCAATGAGATCCATGTCCGTTACGAAAGAAATGAAGTACAAAAACTCGTCAGTTTTGAAGACGATTTGAAAATATATAAGCTCACCAAGTTCATTAAGACCAACCAGGAAACCTGTATCAATCTTAAACCGGCTGTCAAAAAAGGACAGAGGGTTAAGGAAGGCGATTTCCTGACTGAGGGTTATGCGGTGCAGGCTGGAGAAATGGCACTGGGAAGAAATCTGAAAGTGGCATTCATGCCATGGAAGGGATATAATTTCGAAGATGCCATTGTAATCAGTGAAAAAGTTGTTCGGGAAGATCTATTTACTTCCGTTCATATTTCTGAATACGAACTCGAAGTTCGGGATACCAAACTGGGCGAAGAAGAACTCACCCCGGATATTCCCAATGTATCAGAAGAAGCCACCAAGGATCTAGATGAAAATGGTATCATCCGGGTAGGTGCGCAGATCAAAGAAGGTGATATCCTCATCGGCAAGATCACCCCGAAAGGCGAAAGTGATCCGACACCGGAGGAAAAATTACTTCGCGCAATCTTCGGTGACAAAGCCGGAGATGCCAAGGATGCTTCTTTGAAAGCACCCAGTGGTACTGAAGGAGTTGTAATCAGCAAAAAGCTTTTCCAACGTGCCAAAAAAGACAAAAATGCCAAGGTCCGGGAAAAGGCAGTGTTGGATAAGATCGAAAAAGTACATGAGAAGAATGAAACAGATCTGTTGGAAGTACTGATTTCCAAATTGCAGGTATTGCTGAAAGACCATACTTCTACTGGCGTCAACAATAACTTTGGTGAAGTACAGATTGGTAAGGGAGCGAAGTTTACGCAAAAAAACCTGAGCGGCATCGATTACCTGAACGTAAATCCCCTGGGTTGGACTGGAGATGCAAAATCAGATGAGCTGGTAAACGTACTTCTTCACAATTACAATATCAAGTACAACGAGGAACTGGGAAGATATAAAAGAGAAAAATTCAACATTTCCATTGGAGATGAACTGCCGGCAGGTGTTTTAAAACTTGCTAAGGTTTACCTGGCTGTAAAACGCAAACTGAAGGTGGGCGATAAGATGGCCGGTCGCCATGGAAACAAAGGCATCGTAGCGAAGATTGTTCGCGCCGAAGACATGCCTTTCCTGGAAGACGGAACACCGGTAGACATAGTCCTGAATCCACTCGGGGTGCCTTCGCGCATGAACCTGGGTCAGATTTATGAAACCGTACTGGGATGGGCTGGAGAAAAACTGGGATTGAAATTCTCCACTCCCATTTTCGACGGTGCCAGTGTGGAAGAAATTGCGGAACATATCGATAGAGCAGGTCTTCCAAAATTCGGGCATACCTACCTCTATGATGGAGAAACAGGAGACCGCTTTGACCAAAAAGCGACCGTGGGTATCATTTATATTATCAAACTGCACCACATGGTGGATGATAAAATGCATGCGCGCAGTATCGGGCCCTATAGTCTCATTACCCAACAGCCATTGGGTGGTAAGGCACAGTTTGGAGGTCAGCGTTTTGGAGAAATGGAAGTCTGGGCCCTGGAAGCCTACGGAGCCTCCAATATTTTGCAAGAATTGCTAACCCTCAAGTCAGACGATATCATCGGTCGGGCTAAGACATATGAAGCCATTGTCAAGGGAGACAGTATTCCCCGGGCTGGCATTCCAGAATCATTCAATGTACTCGTGCATGAGTTGCGCGGCTTGGGTCTGGATCTTCGATTTGACTAATAGACATCTAAGACGACCTGGTTTTCATAAAAGAAAAACCCTCTCCTATATCAGGTGAGGGTTTTTTTATCTGGTGAAATTGCAGTACACCAAGTCGTATTTTAATATAGTCTTATGTAATAAGTCCAGATATCTTTCAGGGTCTTTGGCCTGAGCGGATAATAATAAAACCGCAATAATTCCTGGCAGAAACTCACTCAATAAACAATGCTAATATTAGAGTTTTCCCTTGATAAAATACCCCAAACCCCTGCCTGCCTCACTGTAAGCCGTTGCTATACGTTCATCTGTCGCGTAGTCATTTTCAAAAAAATTACCTCCGGGAGAATTAATGACGCTGATTTTAGCAATAACATGGGATGGATTGGCAGTTTCAACTATCCATGCAATGCCGCTGATTTCAGCATTATGACGCATGAAACCAACATTAAACCCTGGTTCGGTATTGGTTGTTTTGAAAATAAGGGTGTATTTCGCTTTTGGGTCAGGCTGCAATCCGCCATATTTCTCAAATTCCTTGGTAAATCCGGGTTCGTATAAAGTTTCCCGGTCGTCTTTCCAGGCTTTTGCCCACTCATCTCCTTTTCCAGGTGATTTTTTATTATAGTCTTCAGTCTTTTTTGCTACATACTCCGCCTCTGTTTGTTGCTCATGTGAATGTCCGGGCGGATGAGGAGGTCCAGGATGACCATGCCCGCTGCTGCCTATCATCATGCTGTCATACTTAAAGGCAAAAGCAAGTGTTTTTTCATTTTTTAATGGCGAAAGATCACCATCCTCAAGTTTGATTTTCTGAGAGAATCCCTTTGTGGTTATCAGCAAAATAATTGCAATCAGACCAAGGTATTTCGACTTTTTCATATTCTATTTTTAAGGTTAATCCTATAAAAATAATGAAAGGAACCTAAAAAAATCATGTAGGAGGGTCCAAGTTTGTAACTGGCAGGAAAACCATAACCAGTGCCGTCAACGGAATGGTCAAAACCGTTAAGATGGCCAATTTTGTCGCTATATCCAGTGGTACAAAACCGGCGTTTCGGTTCTTTTCTCACAGGTCATCGCCGGGGGGCATAATAAAATCCAGTTTTATTCGCTGTTCACTGGGTTGTAAGCGAAAATTGTTTTGCAATTAAGTGGACTCATTTTTTTCTATATGAAGATTTCTGTTTAACTTTTTGCCACGAACATCCATTGTACTATCATCTTTTAAAATTGTCTTCAAATTATGGCAAAGTCTAAGAAAAAAGCCGCCAAGAAAAAAGCGGCATCCAAGAAGAAATCTGCACCTAAAAAAGCAGCGAAAAAGAAAGCGGCAAAGAAAAAAGCAGCTCCTAAAAAGAAAGCAGCTCCCAAGAAAAAAGCAGCTAAGAAAAAGGCAGCGAAGAAAAAGGCGGCTCCTAAAAAGAAAGCAGCCCCAAAGAAAGCAGCGCCGAAGAAAGCAGCGCCAAAGAAGAAGGCAGCCAAAAAAGCCGCTCCCAAGAAAAAATCAGCTCCAGCTCCGACGCCTTCGCCCGTCGCAGAAATGCCCACCAGTATGCCGGATAGTTCCAATGGATCCGGATCGTCTGATTCAGGCAGTAGTTCTTTTTAAATTTGGTTTTGCAGTTTGAGGATAACGATATATACAATACAATCTGATCATAAAAAAAGACGTCCCTGGTTTCAGAGACGTCTTTTTTGATTTCTATATAAAAAGTCTTAGGCGATTTTTTCTACCTGCATATAGTTTAGTTCCACCGGGGTAGACCTTCCAAATATCTTCACGGTAACTTTCAGTTTTTTCTTTTCGTCGTTGACTTCTTCGATGATTCCATTAAAATCATTGAAGGGTCCTTCGATGATCTTGATTGTTTCCCCGATGATGAAAGGTTCACTCATACTCATACCACCCGCTTCGGCCATTTCATCCATTTTACCCAGCATCTTGTTGACTTCAGCCTTGCGAAGCGCTATTGGATTTTCCTTTCCCAGGAAATGGATCACGCTGGGTGTATTTTTGACTGCATCCCTGAGGTCATCCCCCAGTTTTCCTTCGACTACTTCAACCATTACGTAGCCGGGATAATAGTTCCGCTCACGCATGACCTTTTTACCGTTCTGCACTTTATAAACCTTTTCAATGGGCAGGAAGATTTGTTTTACCACTTCGCTCCAGCCACCACGGGAAATTTCTTTATCGAGATATTCTTTGACTTTTCTTTCTTTTCCGCTGACTACCCGCAACACATACCATTTGGTTTCCTTGGCAGGAACCTGTGGGGTCGATTCTGCTGAGTCCGTCGCTGCGGTTTGATTAATTGTTTCCATCAGGATAATAATGAATAAATGAATTTTAATATGCCATTTGAAAATACGTCCATGACGTAAACCAAAGCAGTAATGAGCAGGGTGGCAACTAAAACGATAACCGTTGACTGCTGAAGTTCTGACCAGGAAGGCCAGGTTACTTTTTCCATCAGCTCTTTGTAAGACTCCTTGAAATAATTAGTGACTTTGTTCACATGTAAAATTTGAATAATGGACAATGCGATTTTTGAGTATATTAAAAGAAGAAGGGGGTTGAAATATGAATTTAAATTCGCCCCACTTCGATTATTGATGCTCAAATTTTCTTAGCACGGGAACAAGGATTCGAACCCTGATCAAAGGTTTTGGAGACCTCTATTCTAACCGTTGAACTATTCCCGTAGAAAGCTAAAAGCTATCCCGTTTGACCGAGACAGCTTTTAGTTCTTGCAAATATAATAAAATCTGATTTAATCCCTATTTGGCAGCCGGAGGTCCGGCAGACCCGGATTATTTCAGGATTTCTGTTACCTGTCCTGCACCAACTGTGCGGCCACCTTCGCGGATCGCGAATTTCAGGCCTTTCTCCATCGCGATTGGCTGGATCAGCTTCACGGTCAAGGCGCTGTTGTCCCCAGGCATAACCATTTCGGTTCCTGCTGGTAATTCTACTTCTCCGGTAACATCCGTAGTACGGAAGTAGAACTGAGGACGATATTTGTTAAAGAAAGGCGTATGGCGTCCACCTTCTTCCTTGCTCAACACATATACTTCACACTTAAATTCAGTATGAGGTGTGATGGATCCAGGTTTGCAAAGTACCATTCCGCGACGGATCTGGTTCTTTTCAATACCGCGCAGCAGCAATCCAGCGTTGTCGCCAGCTTCTCCTGCATCCAGGAGTTTGCGGAACATTTCCACACCGGTCACCGTAGAACCCAGGGGCGCTTCCATCAAACCTACGATTTCAATGGCTTCACCTACTTTGATACGACCTCTTTCGATACGACCCGTAGCCACCGTTCCACGACCTGTGATCGAGAAAACGTCTTCAACTGACATCAGGAAAGGTTGGTCAACCGGGCGGGGAGGCAGCGGAATATAGCTGTCTACCGCGTCCATCAGCTCGTCAATGGCGGTTATCCATTTGGCTTCTCCAGCAAGGGCGCCTGTGGCTGAACCCTTGATTATAGGTGTGTTATCTCCATCAAATCCGTAAAAAGTGAGCAATTCCCGGATTTCCATTTCTACCAATTCCAACAATTCTGGATCATCGACCAGGTCAACCTTATTCATAAAAACCACCATGCGCGGAACGCCTACCTGGCGTGCGAGCAGGATATGTTCCTTGGTCTGGGGCATTGGGCCGTCGGTGGCTGCCACTACTAGAATAGCGCCATCCATCTGGGCTGCACCCGTAATCATATTTTTAACATAGTCAGCATGACCCGGACAATCCACGTGCGCGTAGTGACGGTTTGCCGTCTGGTATTCTACGTGTGCGGTATTGATGGTGATACCGCGCTCTTTTTCTTCCGGAGCTGCATCAATTTCATCATACTTTTTTGCAGTTGCCAACCCTTTTGAAGACAAAATGGTAGTGATGGCAGCTGTCAAAGTGGTTTTACCATGGTCAATGTGACCAATGGTTCCAACGTTAACGTGGGGCTTATCCCTTTTGAAGGTCTCTTTTGACATTGGTATCTAGTTTTTGTGTGTTTTTTAAAAAATTGTTCTATTTACTGTAAACCTGCTTTTTGTTTTTTCCATTCAACTACCCATCATCTAAGTGAGCCGTTGAAGAGAATTGAACTCTTGACCTCTTCCTTACCAAGGAAGTGCTCTACCACTGAGCTACAACGGCATGTCGCTATAGCGTTAAAATATCACCCTTCGCTAAGCCAGGGATGATGAAGAGCAGCCTTCGCTAAACTCCGGCAACCCAGGCCACCGGCCAAAGTTGCGGTGGCAAAGAGCGGAAGACGAGGTTCGAACCCGCGACCTACAGCTTGGAAGGCTGTCGCTCTACCAACTGAGCTACTTCCGCATAAATAATTCCAGCAACCGGATTTTAAAAATGAAACCGTTGTTTCATTCAAATTATCCACTCTCCTAACAAAGAACTAGTGAATTCGGGAATATCTAATATATCTGCATTCCCTCATTCTCAAATGACCCGCCAATGGCGGGTTTCGTGGGCAAGGATGGATTCGAACCACCGAACTCCGGAGAGAACAGATTTACAGTCTGTTGTCGTTGGCCACTTGACTACTTGCCCAATGGTAATCCTTCGCCTGCCTGAAATATTCAGGATTCGTTCCCGGAACGACCCCCGGCTGGGCCGGGCCAGCTGAGCCTGAGAGGGGAATCGAACCCGCGACCTGCTGATTACAAATCAGCTGCTCTACCAACTGAGCTACTCAGGCATGATATCTCCCTTAACACCTTCTGACCTTCCTGCAAAGAACTAAAACAGACGCGTTTAACCGCCTGTTTTTTTGGGAAGGCAAAGGTAAGTGAATTTGTTAAATGGAAAAATTTTGAGAGATTTTTTATGGGGATTATGTCAGATTTAGGATTCCATGCTCATGTATATCCAAAAAAAAACCCCTGATAGGGGTTTTTGCCTTAGGCAGCTTGTTTGTCTTTTTTTCTTTTTATGAGATTGATCAGGGATCCCATCGCTTTATCGAAACTCTCTTCAAATGATTTGGAAGAACATTTTACGAAATAATCCTGGCGGGGTACATGTACTTTAATCTCTGCTACTTTGTCTTTAATGGTGTGTACTACGTTGTCCAATTTGAGGAATACTTCTACTTTGACAATCCTGTCGTGGAACGTATCCAGCCGCGTTAATTTTCTGTTTACGTAATCAACTAATTTGTTGTCGGCTTCAAAGTGCACTGTCTGAATGTTTACGTTCATAGCTTCTCTTTTTAACATTAACAATGAAACAATAAATACAAGAGCGTATACAGGAGTTTTCTGGAAACGACTGCATAATGAAATTAACTCCCTAAGGGGATTTTTCCAAATATTCAACCCTATAAATTCCCTGTATTTTCCCCTGTAATTATCAATTTCTGGGATGATTTTTTTTGTGGACTTCCCTTAGCTTTTCAATGCTGTTGTGGGTATACAGTTGTGTGGCTGCAAGGCTGGAATGACCCAATAATTCCTTTACGGAGTTTAAATCTGCGCCATGGTTCATCAGATGAGTCGCAAAACTATGACGCAATACGTGCGGACTTTTTTTGTTCAGGGTGGTTACTTGAGAAAGATATTTCTTAACTGCCAGATAGGCGTATTTTACATAAAGTCCTTTGCCCAGGGCATTTACAAAAAACCTGGGTGAAAGATCCCTGCCCGATCGCTTTTTCTCGTCCAAATAACGGCTCATCTCCTCGGTAAGGGAATGACTTAAGGGAATCATTCTTTCTTTATTTCCTTTACCGATTACCCGCATGGAGGCGGAAGGAATGTCAAGCTGACTATTTTTAAACGATATGAGCTCTGAAAGCCGGACTCCGGTGCAATAAAATAGTCGGATGATCAGCCGGTCGGTCATCCCTTGCCAACTATCGGGAAACTCCAGGTGGTCCATCAAGGACTGCATGTCTTTTTCTTCGACGTAAACAGGGAGTCTTTTGCCTGATTTAGGGCTGATGATGGCAGCCATGGGCGACTTATCGACCAATCCCCGCATTAACTGATACTTGAAAAAGGATTTTAAGGAGGAAATCTTTCGATTAATGGATTTTGAGGTCATTTGCCCCTCTTTTAAACTGGCCAGCCAGGATCGGATAAGGGGAGTGGAGATGGCTGAAAGAACCGTCGGGCCATAACTGGTCTCCAGAAAAACGAAAAACTGATCCAAATCGTCAGAATAAGCCCGAATGGTATGAGCGGAATACCTTTTTTCAAACTTCAGATAGTCAATAAAGGGCTGACTGATGGTATTCAATACCGGATAGTTGATTCAGTATCAAATTTAAACAAAAAAAAGGTCGTCCAGGACGACCTCTCATATAAATAGGATGAAAATTGATTATAAGTCAAACTTACCAGTAGCCAGTTGTTGTTTGTAAACCGCCTTCAATACTTCTCCCCTTCTTTTAATAGAAGGCTTGGTGAATGACTGACGGCTGCGGAGCTGAATCAATACTTTGGCTTTTTCGAATTTCTTCTTGTACTTCTTTAAAGCCTTGTCAATATTTTCGCAATCCTTTGAATCGATAATCAACATGAAAATTCTGTTTTTAAAATGAATTTCGGTTTGCAAAGATAAGAACTTTTTTAAAATAAAGCACTAAAAATGCCGGAAATAACGATTTTTACACCATGTTCACGGGAATCATCGAGGCCTCAGGTACCATCGCTTCCATTATGGCAAGGGGGTCCAATAAGACCTATTGGATTTCTTCTTCCCTGGCCGCTCAACTTCGGGTAGATCAGAGCCTTTCTCACGACGGCGTCTGCTTGACCGTGGAAGCGCTGAACGGCCATGATTATCAGGTGACTGCGATTGCTGAAACGCTGGAAAAATCGAATTTAGGATCCTGGAAAGAGGGGACGAGGATCAATCTGGAAAGGTGCCTTCAGATGAACGGGCGTTTGGATGGCCATATCGTTCAGGGTCATGTAGATACGACGGCGATTTGCCAATCCATTGAAGACCAGGATGGCAGCCGGGTCGTTCGGCTTTCATATCCTTCCTCCTTTCAGCACCTGGTGATCGAAAAAGGGTCTATTGCAGTAAACGGGGTCAGCCTGACTTGTTTTGACGTTTCATCAGACGAATTTTCCGTCGCCATCATACCCTACACGCTCGACAATACCAATATCGGGCTGCTTCAGCCCGGAATCCGGGTGAATATAGAATTTGATATGATTGGCAAATATGTAGCCCGAATGATCGGACAACGATTGGGTGTATGAAAAAGCTGCTGCTCATCGGTGTCCTGAATGTTTTGCTTTTGTTTTCTCCGCCTCCCCAGCCCGGCACCACGGATCCAAACGGTCGATATGTATCTCTTGGCCACCATGCGGGATTTTTTTTAAATCCGGATACTTATGGTTTTATCTTCCCGGCCATTGATCCGGGCCTCATGTTAGAAAACCGTGCCCTGCGACAAAGCCGCCCCCTTTTTATATTGATGGGTTCCGCGATCGGATATTCTATTCATTTGATAACATGGCCGCTGCATAACCAGCTCTTGCGATTTTACGGTAAATTCTGGAAAGGATCCTATCCCCGGGATAAAATCGTGTTGTTGGGAAACTTCTACTTGGGTTTTTTTATTTTAAATTTCTTCGTCCTTTGGATTGCCTTGTTTTTATTTGAAAAGATTTTTTATGAGCTCGTAGAAAAGACAAGAGTATCCGAATATTCTATGTATGCTCTCATGGCATTTATTGCTTCCAACCCCATCACCAAAGCGTTTTTCTGGACCGTCCACCAGCAGATGTTTTCCCTGATGACACCGTTACTTTGCATTTACTTGCTTTTTAGATACAGTAAGCAGATAAATGCACCATCCATACCACGCATAGGATGTTTGTTTTTCCTAGCCGGATCGCTGATGCTTATTTATGGAAATTTTTTAATGTTGTATCCATTATTGATATATAGTTTTTTAATCCGTGGCAGCCGGCCAACCGTTAAAGACAAAAACTTATTTTATTTATTAAAATTCGTAATCCTGACCTGTCTTTTTCTGATGCCGACTTTGCTTTGGATAACCTTTTTAAAAAGCCGGGGAATTAACTATTATAGTTTAGAAATAGAATACTATCACCAATTGGTCTGGATTCCCGAATCGATGGGGCACTCCATCCGGCAATTTTGGACCGAGTTGGTTTCTAACACCCTTCTTTTCGTTCATACATTAACTACGATGGCGATATTTTTTATCTTTTCTGCCATTTGGGTAGTGGTAGGGGGGTGTCGTTTAAATTGGGGAAACCGGTATCTGATCATAACCTTGTGTTTATTTTGCGGGTTTTTTATTTTTTATTGGTTGCTTGGATATTACGAGGAAAGACTGACCAATAGCCTCATCCCCATTGTTATTTGTTTTTGGGTTGTCGTTGCTGGCAAGAAAATGGGTACTCGAAAGTTTTTCTATCTTTCGGGAAGCCTGGCCTTCACCTGGCAGATATATCTCATGCTGAGTTACGGTCCTTTTTCCTAAGATGACTTTTACCGTTTTCAAGGGAGAAACAGAACAAAATATTTTTATGCAGGGGAAAAACCCAATTCTTTCCAATAAAGCGATCGTCTGTTTACTGGTTTTGCTTCTGCTTGTTTTTTCCATTTATATGTTGCTGAAACCCCTGGTACTCAGCGTGGACAGCGCATACGGGTTTTTGGCATATCAGGGTAGCCGTCTTTCCCATCAGTTTAACGTAATTCAGGAAATCGCTACGCAGGATATCAGACAAGTCAACCGGATTTTTATCAGTTGGTGGTCACCGGGACAATGGCTCTATCCCGGATTTCTGAACGCTCAATTTGGAATTCGACTGGGTGTGGGGGCCATCGGAATTACTTTGTTTTCGATGATTTTGGGTATGGTCGGCTACTACAGGGTATTTATTTATTTCAAATTTTCAGCGATGATCTCCTGCTGGTCGCTGCTGGTCATTTTTGCCAGTTCAACCTTTTACTACTCTTTTATTATTTATCAGGGGGGAGAGGTGTTGGAATTCGCAGTTTTCCCCTGGTTTGCCCTTTATGTCATGAGCATGAGCCGGGTTTCGCTGGCAAGTATTTTGGGTATTGGCCTTTTTTTCCTGATTTGTTTTGTAGCCAAAACAACGATGATCATTTACTGCACATTGGTCATGATAGCCAAAATTGGGGTTATGGCAAGAAGACGTTCAGGAAATAAATTTCAGCTGCAACCGGTCATGGCATTATTGATTCTGCTCCCTGTCCTTTTAACAGTTTTGATTTGGCATTTTTATCTTTCTGTTGGTCCCCGCCCATCCCTCATCAATGAGTTTCAATTTCCTATAGAAGGCTTCTTTGTTTCGGTCACGTCACCGCTTTGCAGTATACTCTCCATACAGGAGTGGACGGGCAGAATTTCAAGGACATTGTCATCGTCCTTTGATGGAAGGATTTCAGTGCTTTTTATTTCGGTTTTTTTTTATGGGGTTCTTATCATTTGTCTGTTTTTAACAGGACGGTTGATTGTTCGCAATAAAGCAATCTCACCTTCTTACAAAGCCCTCGTTTATGTATTGTATGTCGGCCTATTGGCATTCTTTCTTTTTGCCTATTGTTTCGATGCAAGAATTGATTACAGCAGCCGGCATTTTAAATTACTTGGATATTTATTTATCCCCGGATTGTTCACTGCACTCGAATCCAGGATCGCTCAACGTGTTTTACAGGGAATTGTTCTGTTGTTTTGCCTTGCGTCCATAGTGGATATTGTTTATCTGAAAGAGAAATGGACTCACGACCGATACGTAAGCGTGCAATACTTTTACAGAAATTATGAACCTTTTGCCGAACTGGATGGGCTGGATGAAAAATCATATCAAAATCTGCTAAAATTTGACCGCCCGCCCATCTCTAAAAATGAAATCATTTTTGTGGAATCGACCGGTGATGTCGGCATAGATCTTCACCAATTATGCATATTTCAACGACCAGAAGACAGCATTCGGGAGAAAATTTATCTTCACAGCGGTCCGGATCTCATTGTCTGCATCTCAAAAAAAACACTGATGCGGGAAAAAGATATTCTGGTTTATAAATTCCCCGATTATAATGCGTTTAAAAAAATCGCTGAAACAGAAAATTATCTTTTTTTTCTTGGGAAGGGCAATCCATAACGGTCAATGCTGCTAGATGGTGCTAAAAATATTTTTTTAGCAGGAGAAATTTTCTCTCATATAGATGATAGCTTGCGTAACTAATCATCAGAATGCAGCAAATACCCAGTAAGCGGCTTATCCAGAATGATCCCGACAAACCCCAACCGTGATCTACGCCCCACCGCTCATATTTGTTAATGAAAAGCTGCAGGATGATCCAGTGAAATACATAGATTCCATAAGAATATAAGCCCAGCCAAATCAATATTTTCGTAGAGAAAATACGGGTCACAAAGGTGTTCAGGGAGTTAGGCGTGATCAGCACACATAGTAGGAAGACCCAAATCACATTAATGTTCGAATATCCAATCAGAAGCAGGAGCTTATTGGTTATGTGAAGATCGCTGTTCGAGATCAATATAAGGCCTAGCGACAACAAGGAAAATATGAACAGCAATCGGATATACCGATACACTAGTAGAAGTTTATCATTTTTCTGCATTATACAGACCAAACATCCGAGCAACAGGGGTTCGCCAGCTGTAAAAGTGTTATAATAAGCAGATATAGTTCCGTAAGACCAAAAACGGATGACGACCGCCAAAAAGATCAATAGGCAAATGATTAACAGGCGTTGCTTAAGTGACCTGAAAATAAAAAACAATAGGGGCCAGGCAAGATAAAATTGCTCTTCCACGGCGAGCGACCAGAAGTGAAAAAACAATTGATTGGGGGGGAGTCCGTAAAATACCTGTCTCCAATTACTGCAATAAAGCCAGTACCAAGCTTGAATATGAAATAGTGAACCGAAATTTTGATTGTATTTGACGTAAAAAAATGGAAGTAGGCCAAAGAAGAATGCCAGACAGCCGTAGTAGAGTGGAAATATTCTTAAAACCCTCCTAGCATAAAAATTTTTGAAGTATTTAGCCGTAGGCAATGTGATATGATAAAATAAACGGTCAGTAATCAGGTATCCGGACAATACAAAAAAAAGATTTAAGCCAATCCAGCCGAATTTAAACGGATAGAACCGGTAGAAAAGATGTCCGGTGGCTACCAAAAGAATAGCCAATCCCCGAAGTCCATCTAATCCGACGAGGTGATCACGGCCAGGAGTAATTTCTTCTTTGCGCTCCATCATGTTCGGAAAATGAATGTCGGCTTGACTTAAATTAATTATCTATTCTAATTGGGTTGAGCTACTGAATGTCACTTCAATTTCTGTTGCGGAAGTTAAGTCTACTTTCAGAGATATTTTCTTAAAATAAAACGCTATTTTACCGAAATATACTTCCGGGATGGTTTTTTTGGCAATATATTATTTACTTGTAACGGCCATTTGTTTTTGGATTGGTGTTGTTCTCTATAGCATAATGCAAAAAAAGATGCCTTCCGGATCAGGCATTCATTTTTTACTAACGGGCCTTATTGCGTTGGCTGCGCTTGGACAATGGATTGTTTTATTTGGTCCGGTCAACCTCCGAGTTCTTATCGTCATTTTATTGATGATGTTGATTGTTTCTTATTTTAAACGGGGTCGCGTACGGGAGATGATGTTAAGCGCTTGCTATGAACTTAAAAACAAATCGGCCGGGTTTTATGGCAGCCTGATTTGTTTTTTGATCATGATCGTTATTTTGAATGCGGGTCCGATTATGATGGACGATACACAGAGTTATCATATTCAAATGATAAAATGGATCCGAGAATATGGCTCCGTGCCGGGAATTGCCAATTTACATTTGCGTTTTGGGTTTAATTCCTCTTGGTTTACTACTTGCGCATTGTTGACACAGCCCTTGTCCGGGATCAATGGATATTGTGCGTTAAATGGCCTGATCTCTTGTTGGTTTTGTTATTTTCTTTTGGCGAAAATATTTTATAGTCCGGCAGGGATCGTAAGTCCGAGATCTTTGGCATTAAGGGCAGGAAGTATTTTTTTACTTGGATTCTGTTTTCTCAATTGGTCGGTCATTCGGGGAGCGGCCACCAGTGCCAATTATGATTTTATTACAACCATTTGTCTGGTGGTGCTTTTCACAGAGTTATTTGAAAATCCGGAACACTTAGGGATAGAGTGGGTTATCTGGCCAGTCTATTTGTTTACAGTTCGCATGATAAATGCGCCGCTGATATTACTTTCTGTTTTTTATTTTTTGTCCGATCGAAAAAATGGGCGCACCAGGCGATTATTATGCGGAAGTTTTCTGCTCGGGTTTTTAGTGATCCCTTTTGTTATTCGAAACCTCATCTTGTCGGGTTATCCATTCTTTCCAATTTATCAATTGGATTGGTTTTCTTTTGACTGGAAAGCGGACAAAAGAGCCGTTGTCGAAATCTCGGAATATATTAAATATTTTAACCGGGTTAATTCCGGTTTCCGACCGCTTGCTGAAACCCGTGCCCTGGGTTTTCCGCAATGGATATTTTATTGGTTCATGTACCTTTTTCGCTTTGATAGGATCCTGGTTATTATGTCGGTGGTCGGTTACGCATATGTCCTTTTCAAAGCTCGTTATCATTTTACGTCCTGGCAGAGATATTTTACGGGTATCATGATCCTGGAACTGGCCATTTGGTTTTTTACCGCACCTGATCCAAGGTTTGTGCAGGGGGGGTTGTTATTTGGGGTATTTGCTGCAATAGCAATGGCTCCGATATCGCCGAAGATCGGAAGCAGGAACATTCAGGTTTTGACTGGTCTTTTGTCAGCTGCCGTCCTGGTTTATGGAATATCAAAATTAAAGGACCCCAGCTATCGTAACTTGGCCTATCCCAGCCCTTTGCCTAAACCGCAGGTAAGAACCGTGTTGGTAGATCATCTGGAACTGCATATTCCCGGTAAGGTGTTGGACAATTGGAATGCAAGATGTTATGACGTAGATCTGCCCTGCCTTTATCGGGTTGATCCGAGATTGATGGCCAGGGGCGGATCGATCGCCGAGGGCTTTAAACTGAAAAAAGATAGCGCTCAGGTTTGGATGAACGGGGAATATGACATTAAAAAATAGGCACTTATGGTATTGGAGTTGTTGTGCTGGGTAAGTATTACACTGATTTGTTATGCCTGGGGTATCGGGTTGTTGAAGCTGATTTTTGGACAACAAATCGAAAATTCAACATTGACATTGCCTGTGATTTGTTTTTTTGGTCTGGGTGTTGTTAGCCTTGTGGCTTGGTATTTATCCCTTTTTTCTCCTATTCAGAATTGGTTTAAAATAACAATTGCGATACTTGGATTTGCTTATTACGCATCCACGTTAAACCGTAAATTTTTTTTTAGTCGTTGTAAGGCGCTAATTGCCGGGTTGACTTCGCTGGACTACGTATTATCAATCGCATGTCTGGTGATGGTCATTTTTTTGGCCAGCTCGCCGGTGATTCATCCGGATACCCTGAATTATCACATTTATTCAGTACTATTTTTTGATCATTTTGGCATGGTTCCCGGCCTTGTACACCTTAAACCGCAATTCGGATTTCAAAGCCTTTGGTTTGTGGCCTTAAATGTTTTTGAATTTCGATTTTTGACAGATGCGTCGGCCTTTTATTTAAATGGGGCGGTACTTTGTTGGTTTATCCTTTTTCTTGTTTCTGAAGGAAAAATCTTCGGCAGGAAATGGCAGGGTCATATAAGCATCCTTCCTGGAATGGCGTGTTTCGGACTCCTTTTTTTCACGTTGATTTCATGGACACAGATCCGGCTGACAGCGTCTTCCGCAAGTCCGGATTTCATATCCGCCCTCTGTGTCTTTTCTGGATTTTATTTTTTAATTGCTGCTTCCCGTGATCGGGAAAACACCGTTTTTCCCTTCTTGGCCATTTTCTTTTCTCTGATGGCAGTCTGTACAAAACTATCGGTTATCGTCATTTTGTTGATCCCCATTTTGATAACGGTAAATAGTCTGCTAAAAAGTCATTATAAGAGGGCCTTTGAATATATTCTAGTCTCCATTTTGGTATTGGCTCCGCTCATCACAAGAAATGTAGTTACCTCGGGATATCCACTCTATCCCTCCTCTTTGGTAGGTCCCTTGCCGGTTGATTGGAAAATGGACCGGGAAAACCTGAACCGTCTCCAGCATTATATTACGGGATACGCGCGATATCCAATCGATACGAAAGATGCTGACTCCAATAACAAAATGTCGCTGGCGACCTGGGTTCCCAACTGGTGGGAACATCTGTATTTATCTGATAAGGCCTTGTTGCTGGTTATTTTAATGGGGCTCGTGGCAATGGTTATTTTTTTTGGAAAGTGGAAGAACTCGGTTTCTAAAACATGGGGGCTTGCTTTCTTGATTGCTTTTACGGGCAGTATCATCTGGTTTATATATGCACCGGACCCACGTTTTGGCAGCGGTTTCCTACTGAGTTTAGTATATTTTATTTTCGCTTTTTTGTTTAGAAACTCCAATGACGTATCCCAGGTGCGTTACATCAAAATTTTAGCTGGCTTCAAATGGATTGCCGTGCTGGTAATATTGTTGTATGTAGGTTATAGGGGATGGCGCTATACTTCGCCAAGAGAATTTGTTTATCCCGCAGGCGTTGCGCAAAATCAGATCCCGGGTGGCGGGTGCGACGGACGACTAAAGGAAATGATGTTGCAAAACGGCCAAGGGCTTTTTCCCTTAGAAGACAGTTGCAGGACGTTTATTTTCCGTGGGAAAGAACTCAAAAACGGTTTCAGGACTTTGCACTGAAACCGTTTTCAATATTATTTCATCAGATACATTTTGCCATAATCTTTGATAAAGTATTGATCGGTATTATCGTTCGCAGACTGATATTTATCAAGCGATTTTCCATTCAGATTGGTGACCACATGATAAAGATAAACACCGTTGGCTAGTCGTTGATTGAACATGTCGGTGCCATTCCATTTATACTGTGTGATATTTCTTCCAACATGTAGTGGCCCCAGTTCATCTTCGGTAATTTCCTTCACTACTTTGCCGGTTATCGTCAGAATCTGGATTTTTATATTCTGAGGCACTTGGCTTCCGGTTATAGTAAAAACAAAAGCGGTTGATGTTGTAAACGGATTTGGATAATTGAGCATATTGGAAATCATCGCTTTGGTAATTATGGTAAAAGTGACCTGGTAGGAAATGGTACCAGAAGGATTACCGCTTTTATCTGTTCCGGTAACAATGAGCGTATAATTATCTCCCTGAGGATTGATCTGATTTGAGAACACCGGGGTGAAATCGACACTAGCTGTATTATCAGCACTGCTGGTCGCCGGAGTGAACTTCAAGGTATCATTGTTAAAATAATAAGGATGAATCGATCCATCCGGATACCTCAATTGTACTTTCAACACTGAAGTATCATTTAGTAACAGGAATTTAGATTCATCTTTCAGTTTTATCAATATATGGGGTCTAGAGGAGACAATATCCTCATTCAAAATATGCACATTGTCAAACGTAACATCCAGCAATGGATTGGTTTGATCCACTTTCACGTAGAAATTTTTGTATAAGAAATTATTAAAATGATATTGCTCAACCTGGCTGTTTGCAGGATTTACATCCAGAAAAATGGTATTGAGGCCGGGATAATTTTTTGTATCGATCGTATAGACGATCTTGATTGTGTCGCCGCTGACAATGGGCTTGAATTTAGAAAATGGGATCGCATGGCTGACATTATTTTTATCAATGATATTCAATGATATTTTCATACTGTCAAACGAACTGCGGGAAATGTTTTTAAATGCAATGCCGAATTGCACCGGCTGGCCCAGTTCCACACTGTCTTGCCCTATAAAAAATATGTTAGGAGCAAGCGCACCTTCTGGAACAGGAACATAATTCAGTCTCCAGTATTTCATCTGATAGGGCGTGCCGTGCACACTGTCAGAAGTGTTTAGTTGAAGCTGGATATTGGGGAACCGCGTTGCATTAATGGACGATATGTCCAGATCCTGCGTATTTCGGTTTAACGAATAAAGGAGCGTTGAATTTCCGCTGGTATCCACACCAAAGAGTTGAACATTAACCGAATCGGTACTTGGGTTTTCCAAGGAACTACCACGCCAGTGCAGGCTGTTCCATTGTTTGGCTACTCCAAACAGCGGTGAAGTCATGGTGCCACTCAAGCCGGGAGAAGGACAGTTTGTAGAAATAAAGGTGCGGTCATAGATCGTCGGTGTAATGGTCTGAAGGGGTAAAAACGTCGGATCATTTTTCTTGAATACAAAAGCCAGGGCGTGAGGCGTGGTAAATGAATCCAGGTATGTAAACCCAAGAGCTTCTAACTTGTTGTACAGTGAATTGTTTTTGCCATATAAACTTGTATCCGCCTTCCATTGATCGATATAGACATTTCCGTTCTGATTGGGCGAGGTATTGGTTCTTACTACAACATAGGCACCCGTTGGAATGCTATCAATAAAATCCATCGCTTTTTTTCGCCATACGGGATCTGTATACAGATAATCAAAACCGTATTCTCTCTGAGTTCCGCAATTGGAAAGTTCACTCTGATATAGGCCAGTAGGACCTGAGAAGTTGTTTTGCCAAGGTTTAAAAGTAACGGGGTCAAAAACATTAAAAATCAATTCATTGTAGCTACAACCTGGCCCAATTTCCGTTATAGTATTAAACGTTACCGTAAAATCAGCCTGCAGACCCGAACCGGTAGGGTAGATGGCATTTCTGACATACAATGTGTTGATGACGGGTGAAAACTTCCATTGCCGGCTATTTGAGTCCAATGACATAGTGACCAAGGTAGAATTCTTGTCCTGGAAATAATGGGATTGATTAAATCCGACGGTACTCCGTAGGGAGTCGATATATATAAATGAGAATTCGTTCCAGTGATAACTTGTATTCGGAGCTGGTACGATGGATGTTCGCCAGTAATAAACGGTGCTATCCCTATACTGAATGCCTGGATCAAATTCGAATACACCACCCACGGAACTTAGGGTTTTGGTTATTTTTGAACTGGAATTAAATGCTTCTGTTGTATCCATTTCCATAACGTACTGATTGGCCGCGGACAACGGATTGGCCGTCGATGCATAAAGTTTTTGAGTAGGAGTGGTTATAATCGCGTAGTTGAATGGATAAATGGGAGAGAGTTCGTCCTGGTATATAAACAGGGAGGTGGTAATGGTATTGTTTGCCAGCGTTACTTCCGGCACGTCATTATCCGCATTGATGGTAACGGTAATAAAATTTTGCCCCTTGTCACGGGTAGCAACGATCGGCACTTGCAAATTAACAGAATCCGCAAACCGGATTCCTGGGATTCTCTTTCTCAACAGCACGGAAGTAGTACCATCCGGATACTTGCGTGTGATTAATACGGTAATAGAGTCAGAAGTGGCTTTTCCAAGATTATAGAATGATGCAGAAATATTAAATGAATTATTGGCTACAGAAACAAATGCTGGACTGATCGAGACATTTTGTGCCTCGACATCATAGTCTGGTAGTTTTTCATCGCTTATGGTCAACGCCGGATCTCCGGCAATATTCATTTCTTCGGTTTGGCATCTTGCTAAAAAATCGGTCGGTAAGGCTGAAATCACGGTTTTGCCGGCATCTAATTCAATCGTACCAATGCTTTTACCATAGTCACCTTTGTCAATCAGTGTATACATGTCCCCTAAGAGGATGTTGAGGTAGTTGACCACTCCATAATGGGTGCTAGCCACAAATGCGATAGAGCCTTTCTCCTTTGTTAGAATGTAACTCTCGGATAATGTTTTTGAAATGGAAAGCCTGGAAGGATCAAACGTATAGTAATTGCCCGCATAACACCCATTGATATACATAACGGGGTATTTGGATTGGTTGGTGAAAATAGTCGGATCGTCCAGATTAAATCCGAGGGTAGAAGCTGATGAGTGACCAAAATAAGTCATCATTCCGATTCCGCTGTTGAACAGAGAAGGGAACAGGGAACTGGATACTTGATTGTTCTGATCCACCGTAGAATTGCAAAAGTGGATAACATTCGCACCAAACAGCGTATCGGAAATGGTCTGCTGGTAATATGACATGTACGTACACAAAATACTTTCAAGGAATGGATCCGAAGCCCCTGTCACATGAATAATATTTTTCCGCCATCCTCTGGATGCAAAATTGTTGGCTGCCGACTGCTGAATACCCTCATACTCTATAACTTTATCAAGGTAAATTTCGAGTTCTGCACCTTTAACTGCCCCGACTCGTCCGATGGGTATCAGGTTTATGGATCCGGCGCCATCGGCTGAGGCCAGCATGACATCGGAAGCGGGAAATCCAAAAGTAGGAACCAGATTTAACTGTTCATCGGCGGGATCTCCCTGATTGGTTCGGTATTCTACATAGTCAATTCCTCGTCCCAATAACAGTACATATTGCGGTTTTTGTCCGAAATTATTCCTTGCGTAGTTAATAAAATTTTTGACCGCCAAAGGGTGTTTTTGAATTCCAAAGGCAAATTGATCTGTGAGTTCATTGATATCCATCGTCTGGACATTGTAAGAACCGCCCGCCGCTGAAGACCGGTATGCTTGGTAATCTGCTACTGGATTATTTCCATGGGTTCCCGTATACAAAATCGGATGACTGATGATCAGATAATTTCCTTGGTTAAGCGGATCAGCATAAGCGATGAATCGTTTGCTGGTTAGTGAAGTAATATTCTGAATATTAGAAGGGTCTTCGCTTACCAACACGAGGTTTCTCGCCACCGAAGTCCCCGGTAGAGCAAAAGTCAGAATGCCGCCAGATACGAGTGCCGCGAATCTTTGCCCGTTCGAACGGTCATACAAAACTGGTACACCTGCACCTTGGTTGAAATTAGAAATTTTCAGGAAATAACCGCTGACGCTTGCTGGTAACTGGAAACTGAAATTGGATTGTCCACCAAAATTAAATTGACGGGGATAAGTCAATTCATAAAATGAAACCACCAGACGGTCTGAATAGGTAACAGCCTGAGACTTATTGATGAACTGAACAGGTGTGGAGGCAGAATTTAAGGAAGACGAAGAGACTGAAATATTTGTTACCAGATCACTAAATGAATTGAGTGCAGTATCCTTAATCAAAGCATTGTTCAATAGAACCTGTATATTTCTTAGGGTATCGGAACAACCCGCTGCACCGAATTTAAAATTGGCGTTCGGTCCTCCGTTATAAACATAAAGATTGGACTGATTATCTGATAAGGGTGAGCCCGGGTCTCCCGAATAGGTTTGGGTAACAAAACCAGAACTCCAAAATTCACCTACATCATAGCTGGAGGAATAAATATATTGTTCAAGAACGACGGCTTGACCCGGATTGATTTGAGTTTTGTAGTAGGTCCCCGTTGTATACATAAAATAAGGGTCGACCGGCAAGACGTTGGTCGTTGTGTCGTTCACCTGCGGATTATACCGGAGCGTGCTAACTCCCGGGTTTACCGTTAGAAAATAAACAGAAGTGTCTGACTGAAGACTCCATTTTTGAGTATGCTGGTAGGCAGGATTGCGATAAAGAGGTTTGTCCGCTTGTCCATCATTCATCTGCCCCCAGAATTCGATATAATCTGTTGCTGAGAATTGTCCGCTCGCCACTGAAGTATAGAGCGGAACCTCTACGCCGTTGCGAAATAGTTGAAAATCTTTTGCGTCAGCAGCCGATAATCCTGCACCGGCAAGTACAGATTCAGGAATGCGATAAAGTCCATCAGCCGTAACCTTAAATTTATAATAGGTTTTGCTGAAGTCTATCCATTCATTGTTGTACGGCTGCGCAAATGCGGTTCCGAACGACAAGATCAAGCAAAATGTAAATATTTTCCTCATAAGCTCGTTCAATTTTTCTCCGGCTACCTATTTCTTAACGGCCTTCTTTTTCACATCCACCAAATCAACTTTTAGCGAAAAGACATTGGTATATAAAGGATTCGATTGATTGGCCAGGTTTGTAAAAGCATAGTCAATCTGTACGTCTCCAATTTTAAATCCTGCACCGATCGAAGGCTGATAGATCCATATTTTTTTCTGGTTCGTGGTATCTCGGTCATCCAATGTCTGTTGGAAATTGTTGATCCCCGCCCGAACAAAAAAAGCATGGTTATAAGACAATTCCAAACCCACCCTGGGATCAATACTGACCGGATTGGTGCTGACGACCGTATTCCTTTTGCCGTCGAATGTAATATCAAAATCGGCCTCTGCCAGCAGGCTAATTTTCTTGTTTATTGGAAAATTATAACTGAATCCGGGTACCAGCTGGGGTGCCGTCAACTCTATGGAATTAGACGGGATATCATTGGAAGTGGCATAAAACACTTCCCTCCACTCCTGACTGATATTATACGACCAGGCATTGAATGTGGTTGTCACATCTTTGGCCACGATACCCAGTTTCCATCGGTCACCGATTATCTGCACCGCCGCGTCAAATCCAAAACCCCAGGAAGTCGTAAAATCGCCAGCCAGTCTGTGGATGATTTTCGCGTTGATGCCGAAATTCATTTTTTGATCTTTTAACCAATCCACTTGCTGGGCCAAGGAGATCAGAAAGGCGTAGTCAGCTGATGAAAATGTCGTGATGTTGCTGAAGTCTATACTCCCATCAGGCTGCACCAGAAATACGGTATTGGGAATATCATCAACTGCAAATCGCAGCAGGGTCAGTCCCAGGGTGCGCTTATTGTCTTTTAAGGGAATAGCCAGACTGGCAAAATCATATTTACCAATACCGGCGAAATATTCAGCGTGCATCAAATTCAGTTGGGGACAGGTTCTGATATCGGCCAGTGCGGCCGGGTTCCAGTAACCACCCGTTCCGTCGGTAACAGAGGCGACCTGGGCATCGCCCATGGCCATTCCGCGCGCGCCGGCACCAATATTCAAAAATTCATTGGAATACTTGGCAAACTGGCCATAAGACCGGTTGCATAAACACAGCAGCAACAATAGGTATGGGGCGCAGCAGGTTCTGATTCTTCGGGTTACTGAAGTCAATACCATAAACTTATTCTAACGCGTTTTTATTCAGAATATTGCGGGGTTTTCAGGATGCGAATATCCCTTACTTTTACCAAAATTCCCCAGATCAATTATGTCGCTAATTGCAGAACTGAAATGGCGGGGCATGATCCAGGATATTGTGCCCGGTACCGAAGAGCAGCTTTCTCGTGAAATGACCTCTGGTTATATCGGCTTCGATCCCACCGCCGACAGCCTCCATATTGGAAGCCTGGTGCCGGTTTTACTGCTGGTACACCTTCAAAAAGCCGGTCACAAACCTATAGCCCTGGTCGGGGGAGCCACCGGTATGGTAGGCGATCCAAGTGGAAAATCGGAAGAAAGAAACCTCTTGGATGAAGATACTTTGCAGCAAAACCTGTCGGGAATCCGCCGGCAACTTGAAAAATATCTTGATTTCGATCAAGGGATCTCGAATCCGGCCGTGATGGTGAACAATTTTGACTGGTTCAAACAAATGCATTTCCTGGATTTCATCCGCGATATTGGCAAACACATTACAGTGAACTATATGATGGCCAAGGACAGCGTCAAAAAACGACTGGAAGGCACTACGGGCATGAGTTTCACGGAATTCTCCTACCAGCTGGTTCAGGGCTATGATTTTTATTGGCTCTTTAAAAACCGCAACTGCAAACTTCAAATGGGTGGTAGCGATCAATGGGGCAATATTGTAACCGGGACCGAATTGATCCGGCGAAAAACAGGAGGCGAAGCATTTGCTTTTACTTGCCCACTGCTTACAAAATCAGATGGGGGGAAATTCGGCAAAACGGAAAAAGGGAATATCTGGCTGGATCCCTTAAAAACTTCGCCCTATCAGTTTTACCAATTCTGGCTTAATGCGACAGATGCAGACGCGGAAAAATGGATAAAAATTTTTACTTTTTTACATAGGGAAGAAATTCAGGCCTTGCAAGTGGAACATGAGAAAAATCCTGCCGAAAGAGCCTTGCAGAAAAAATTGGCGAGGGAAATAACGGTTTTTATCCACGGCGAAGAGGACTATGAAATGGCACTCGCTACAACTGAAAAATTATTTAGTCAGACGGCTGCAGCCGAGCATCTTAGCGAGCGTGATTTGCATGCGCTGGAAGGCATCGTTAAGTCTTCTTACGGAATTCAAGAATTGAAAAGAGGGGTAGATCTGGTACAGTTCCTGGCAGAAACTGAAATCCTGTCCAGTAAAGGCGAGGCCAGAAAAATGATTCTCAACGGTGGCATCAGCATCAATCGCAAAAAGGTGGAAAATATTCAGTTCAAAGTCGATACCGAACTCCTTCTTCACGAGAAATATATATTGGTTCAAAAGGGGAAAAAGAATTTTTACCTGATAGAAGCGAAATAATTGGAAGTATTTCGGGTATTAATGCGGAACATTTTTTGAAAAACCTTAATTTTGCGGCCTGTTGATGTAATTGCCCGATAGTATAAAGGTAGTACGACAGATTTTGATTCTGTTTGTCGAGGTTCGAATCCTCGTCGGGCAACCAAAACCTCCTCTTTCAGTCCAGCTGAAACCAGGAGGTTTTTTTTAATGCTTTCTCCTTCGACACCGGTTTTTTTTCCTCCTCGATTTCAGTTTTTTTCTGCCTGGGTGTCATGGGACGGACCAGTAGTTTTTTTCCTTAGGAAATCCGTGCGAATATTGGTCAGGGTATTTGTAAATAAGTGTTTTTACTTAAGTCTTCAAATGCCCGTCCCTACAGGATTTGAGGAATAATTTCCCCTTCCCAAATTAGTAAAGATTCCCGTTATGGGAATTCAATTTCTTCTAATAATATATGTTTTCATTTATCGTTTCATTTTAGTATTTAGTCGAAGGAATTTCCGATATCCAAAAAACCGTAGATGCCCCTGATAACTGTTCCTAGAAAAAAATCTTGTTATTTGCTTGCAATCCTTCTGTTGCTAGCAGGAACTATTCCCGCCATGGCACAGGTGGTCCCCGACTTTACACCCAGCATTACTTCCGGTTGTTCCCCTTTGGCTGTGAGTTTTACGAATACCTCCACTGGTACCAGCTCGACGGCCACCTATACTTGGACATTTGGAAACGGTAACGGGATTACAACGAGTGTTAAGAACAATCCGGTTTCAGCAACCTATTTCGTAGGTCAGGTCTACACCGTTACACTGGTCGTTCACGATGGCGGACAAGACTATACAGTCTCCAAAACGATAACCGTTTACAAAAAACCGCAAATTAATTTTACGCCCGACCGGACGGTTGGATGCTCACCCCTGTTGGTCAATTTCACCAGTTCCCTGAACGCAGGAGATGGTACGATTACCGGGGCTATCTGGAATTTTGGGGATGGGAATTCCCTGAACTCCATTGCCAGTCCAGTTTCCAATACCTATGCTTCGCCTGGCGTATATACCGTGAGTCTGACGGCTACCAACAGTTTTGGGTGTATCAATACCCAGAAAATTGCCGACATGGTGACGGTTTATCCTGCGCTGGTTCCAGCATTCAACGTGGACTCCACTGCTTTGTGTAGTATAAATCAACCAGTCGTATTCCACAATACTTCCACAGGGGATGGGGCCCTCACTTATTCCTGGAATTTCGGTGATGGGGATACCAGCAATCTGACAAGTCCTACCCATCTGTATGCCGCCAAAGGGAATTATGGAATTAGCCTAACGGTTTCAAATACCTATGGTTGTTCTTCTTCGATTACAAAACCGGCTTATATCAACCTGGCTAACTTCAGCGCTGATTTTACTACGGCTAACTCTTACTGTCCAGGGAACACCATTGTTTTTATCAACAATAGTTCTCCAGCACCTTCCGGCAATCCCCTTTGGTCTTTTGGAGATGGCGGCAGTGGTATAGGTATTACTTATGGACACAATTATGCAACGGCTGGTAACTACACCGTTACCATGTATGAGAATTTTGGAACCTGTCTGGACTCAGTAGTTAAAGTAATCAACATCTTGGCGGCTCCCAACATCAGTCCTTTTATACTAGACAAAGGCACCAGTTGTTCTTCACCAATGACCGTTCATTTTAGCGATACCAGTGCAGGTGCTACCAACTGGCATTGGAATTTCACGGGTAATCCAGCCGATACCTCAGACCTTCAAAATCCTACGTTTACTTACAATTCCAATAATTTATTTTCACCAACCCTTACCATCAAAAACGCGAATGGGTGCTCATCAACTGTATCAGAAACTTTTAATACTGCCCAACCAACGGCGACCATACATGCTGATACTGTTTTGATTCCCGATCCAGTTTATTGTGCCGACGTACAGGCGACATTTACTGCTCTCTCGCATGATACGCTGGCCACTTATTTCTGGTCATTTGGTGATGGTACGACTTCTACTGCCGCCAATCCGGTGCATGTTTTTTCAAAACCGGGCACCTATATTGTTAACCTGAGTTTTACCACCATTCATGGATGTTCTGGCGGTGCATTTCCTCCGGATACCATCATCGTATATCCTAAGCCGCATGCAGTTTTTAATGCATACGACTCTTTGCCTTGTACAACCAATCAGCTGGAAACATTCATTAACCTTGATGACAGTGCAGCCAAGTTTACTTGGTTTTATGGAGACGGTCAGTCAGATGTCAACAACAACGTGGTACATTTCCATCAGTACAATGCATCGGGTTCCTATACCATGACACTGGTTGCTTCTAGTCCGGGTTGTCCTGATTCAGATACATCCATTGTTCGATTTGTGAAAACAACCCCGATACCGAAACTTACTGTACAAAATAATTGTGACAGCAACCGACTCAGCGCAAAAATTTCTGTTCAACCCGGCGGTGGGACGGAATATGTCTGGCATTATGGAGACGGGTCACCCGATGATTCAGATTTTGTCTACATACCTGCCAAAAATCATCATTTTCCGCAAGGGGGTAAATACATCAATTCAGTAGATGTGCTCTATGGTACTTGCTGGCAAACAACCGGACCAGTTCCTGTATATGTTTTAGACAATCAAAGTCCTGTATTGAGCTCCACGAAGGATACCATTTGCCAGAGCTCTCAGCTTCCTGTAAAAATTTCCGGTGTGGACACCAACTATCATAGTTTTTTCACCGGTGCAGCAAACTATTATAAAGTAGTGAAATGGCAGTACAACGATGGGACGACCTTCAATGCCAACAACGGCTT
>JABDAN010000032.1:453-33192 GCA_013289175.1 Bacteroidota bacterium | reverse complement strand
GCCTCCAATGAGAATAGCATTGAGGAGCGATTTTTGCACAATTTCCTGTTCCTTGATTTTGTTATCCTTATCCAAAAGAGCCATCTGAGCTAATTTTTCTTCATTTTCAGCGGCGCTTTTGTATTCATTTAAGCGTGAATAGAACTTTTTTGTAAGGACTGAATCTTTTAAAGCCGAGTATTTTGAGAGATATAGAAATGCGCTGTCTACTTTACCGGAATGATTATAAATTTTCGAAAGCAATTGATATCCATCGAGCATGGATTGCCTGGCACCTGCCTGCTGGGCCAGGGATATGCCTTCCGAGGTGAACTTCAGGGCAATCCGATCTTTTTTCATCCCGGCATAAGTATTTCCGGTATTTAGCAGACTGCTCATTAAATGAAATTTATCATCACTTTTTCTGAATCCATTGATGAGCGCTAAAGATATTTTGAGCGCTGAATCGTATTCTTTGTGGGCCAGGTAGGTCTCACTCAGGCTTTTCCAGATAATGGGATCTTCAGGATGTGCGTGTAATGATCGTTTCAAAAAGTAAAAGGAAGAATCGAACCGGTTTAAACTGCAATAGATCGTTCCGATTTGTTCATAGTCATCCCATAAAATATGATGTTCTTTTGCATATTGCAAACTCTGCAGGTAATAAGTCAATGCAGTTTCAAAATCGCCTGCCGCTTTATATAGATTGCCCAGGGTATTATAGGATAAAATAATACAGACATGATCTTTCATTGTTTTCCTGATCTGTAAACTCATACGACAGTATTCAAAGCCCTTTTCATAGTCACCCATAGCCGTATAAAGAACACTTTTGTAAGCGCATAATTTGCTCCTCTCTTCATCTTCGCCTTTTTGGAGAAAAAAACTGGTTGCTTTTTTATACGATTCTTCCGCGCTGGCATATTCATTTTTAAGGAAAAGAACCCATCCCAGGTATAAATAACCCCAACCCTGCGACTTGTCATCGTGCATATTTTCAGACAAAAGGATACTTTGACGCAAATAGCTTTCGGCCATAGGCAAGTGTCTTTTGTATAGTTCGCTGACGCCAATATTGAGCGTCGACCAGGTCAGACCGGGTAAATAGTTGTTTTGTGTCGACAGAACATGCGCTTGGTAGGCGTAAGAAAAAATTGAATCGGGGCTGGGGTGTGGGGACCACCAGTATTCTTCGCTTAATGCATTGAGACAATCCGTCCTGTTGTTTCCTTGTAGAAGGGGCAGTTCTTCCTTTAGCTTATTTATCCTTTTGATATTGGGGTGCTGTGCAAAAGAAACAGCAGTGAACAGCACAACTGGGATGAGGCAGCGCAGGCAGATATTTTTGAGAGCGTAAAGTTTTTTAACCCTCAAAAATGATGGGGTGATATGACGGTTGGAGATCATGCTGGAATTTCCCAGATAAATTTAATCTTATTTAGTGGTTGGGTCATTCAAACCAAATATTGGATAATGTAGTACAAACAGCCTACATATGAAAGGGTGAGTGGGTAGCTGGCATCGGCTGAGGGTAATTTGCAGGATTTACTGAGCAGTTTAACAAGTCATGGCCACCATCCCAACGAAAAGATTAAAAGCAGGTTAATCAAAATACCTGCTCATTTCTGCAAAGTACCCTGATAATCGGTCGAAACACTCATTGGTATTCCCTTTTTTAAATGGATGAGGATAATTTTATTCGCTCAGTTAAGTGACCGATAACCGATTCAAATCCTTTTACCAAGCGTAGATCAAATACTCATTTATTCACTTTTAAACTTTATTTATGAGACATTTTTTAGCCTTATTGAACAACCGGCAACTATTTCGAATCACTTTAATTGCCATGTTGATGGTTGGAAGTTTTACAGCCTGCCGAAAATCGGACGGTCGTTTTTCGGAAAGCATTGCCCCATCCTTTTATTCCTCTGATGTTCTGGATAAATGGATGACACTGGAAGTACGTATTTATAAAGATGCCACAGGTATTGGAAATGGGGCTTTTGCGCGACCCTTTGCTCATTCCGGGATTTGCGCCTTCGAATCCATAGATCCGGGACTATTGTCGTGGAAGCACAAATACAATGGCTTGGGCGATTTACCCGAAACCGACAAATTCAAAAAATACATCTGGCCTGCCAGTGTAAATGCCTCTTTGGCTGAATTTAATAGGAATTTTTTTACAACGGCTAATTTGAATACGACTGATTTGGCCGCCATCGATTCACTCGAAAACGCTATTGCTGCGACTTTTAGTAGTGAAAATGCTGAAACGATCAGTCGTTCAGTGGCATTTGGTAAATCGATTGCGGATGCCATTTTTGCCTGGTCCCTTACGGATAGTTATAATCAAAACAATGCCCTTCCCTATACTCCTCCCGTGGGTCCTGGTCTATGGGTACCGACTTCACCGACGCCCCCCGCCGGTCCTTTCTGGGGCAATGACCGGCGCATCATCGCCAACAGCGGGGACAATGACGCGCCAGGCGCACCGATTGTTTATTCTGAAGATCCTTCATCAGATTTTTATAAACAGGTCAATGATTTATATCAAGCCTCCAAAGTTCTGACCACCGACCAAAAGAACATGGCTTTGTTCTGGAGAGACGTGCCAGGTGTTTCTACGCCGGGTCACTGGATGAATATTACCCGGGAGGTGATCAGTCAAACGCATAGTCGGCTGGACAAAGCCGCCCTCGCTTATGCCCTGACCGGAATATGTTTGAATGAAGCCGTGATCTCGGTCTTTCACTACAAATATGTGTACAACCAGGTAAGGCCGATAACCTATATCCGCAATGTAATCGGGGATGCCACCTGGTCTCCCTATATTGCAACACCCAACCATCCGGAATATCCGGCGGCTCATGCCGTGCTTTCTTCTTCTGCCGCGGTGGCGTTGACAGCTGTTTTCGGGAATATCGGATCCTTCACAGATCATACCTGGGACTATTTGGGTTTCCCCACCCGTACCTACAACTCCTTCCATGATATTGCCTTGGATGCCGGTAATTCTAGATTTTATGGTGGAATACACTACCAGCCTTCCATTAATACCGGTCTAAAGCAGGGGACTACGGTCGGCTCCAATATTGTCAATGGCCTGTTTCCTTTTTCAGATTTCGATAAATAACTGAAAGCCGTTGAAACAAAGCCACCCGGAACAATTTTGTTACCGGGTGGCTTTACTATTTTTAAACGTAGGTATGTTTTTAAGGAATGAATAACTGGTTATTACCCCATAAAGTGATCATATTCTGCTGACAGCAGAAGCCATCATGGCTCAACCCGAAGGCCTTGGATCACCGAACCCCTCAGCACGAAGTCTTTAAAAGTGCCGGGTGTAATGCCTTCTGATTTTTTGAAAAGACGGACAAAATAGTTGACATCAGTAAATCCGCACTGATAGGCTGTCTCCGTCACGGTTGTATTTTGATTGCCCAACAGCTGTTTGGCGAGTTTGATGCGTTCACGGTTGATGTATTCCAAGGGAGAAATTCCAAACTGCAGCCTGAACCACTTGAAAAATTCGTTGCGACTCATATAAGCTTTGCGTGAAAGTGCATCTACACCCAACTTTTCCGTCAAGTGTCCGTGAATATAATCAAGCAGAAAATGCTGACGGCTGTAATTCCTTTTATCATTTTTATCCAATTCCACCCGCTTCAGGTATTGGCTCTGTACGAGTCGGATAAGTAATTCCTTCAAACTCAAATCAGCATAAATATTTTTTGCTTTGTCTCCGCTGCTGCAATTGCGAATGATCTTGTTGATGGTCTCTGCAATTTCCGTATCGTTTGAGAAATGATACTGACTGAAATCAATATTCCAACTGTGCCCATCGTCGTTGCCGCTGTTGTAACAGGTATTGAGATATTGCATGGTATCCTGGACATATTCGGAATTCACCGTCAGCGCGATGCATTGAGTCGGTTTGCTGTGGGTGGACTCGGGGAAGTCAATGACCATGGGTTGTTTGGCGGGCAATATCACGGTCTCGCCAGGCAAATATTCGAAGTCTGGTTGATTGGCCAGGTGCATAACTTTTTTGCCGGTGACCATGCTGGTTATCACCAAGTCGTTAAAAGTCAACGGTACCCCAAATGCCTTTTGATAGCTCTCGTAGATGTTGAGCTCGCAGTTGTTGAGATTGAAAACACGACGGTTCTCAATCAAAGTCTGCAGTTGTTTTGGCGGAGTTAGATCTATTTTATGAATCAGATTCCTTCTTCCCAAGTAGTTTCGTTTGATGGTTAAAAATAGATAATGCCCCTTGGCCAGGCAATAATTTAGTACAATCGTGCTATAAAACCATACAAAAATGCTGGTTTCCCATCACAAATTTAGTGATGTTTATGTCGGTCATTTAAAGGACCAGGCGAAAGCGAGGCCCTTTCTGAAAAAGTCCTCTAACAGGGATGAAAATGATCAGGAGCGCTGGGACAGGCCGCACCCAAATACCATAACCATTAAACCTTATCGGAATAAGGTATTCAGTGACCCATCCGCCGGAAAGTCAGACTTGACGGCGGTGGGTCGCCATCGCCTGGTTAGATTCAATTGATTGTTGTCATACTCTAAGTTTTTGCGCGGGAGTAACCTATTCAGCGACAAGCCATTGCTTTCTTCTCCCCTGAAAGCATAACAAGGTTTCATCTGCTTTTAAATAACAACGAAAAAGTAAAGAATAACTGCTCTCTATTGGGGTGGGTTGGATTGGTAGAACAAACCCAAGATGGCACTACTTACATTGATATTCCCAAAAAAGCCTCCTTATTTAAGGGAGGCTGCACCAATCAAATACCATTAACCATTAAACCTTATCCTATGAAAACATTAAAATAAGACAAATTTTAATTACCATCGCTATAAATTATCCTGGTTTTACCAAAGACTTGAAGAAGGTGAGTTTTTCACACCATAACGGTTACCCATAAACCCTAATCTCCACGGAACCCAAGCCCAGAGGCTCCTGAACCACCTTTTCTGGGAGGTACCCTCCTTAAACCTACTTGGTTCGACTGGTCCAGGTTAGAGGGCAATTCCAAAGCCCTTGACGGCAGCGCCAAGATTTCCTTCACGATTGCCCGCACCCAGCTTTTGCTTATCTAAGTTTTTTAAACGTCCCTGGTCAGGTAATCAGATTATCGGACATGTTGGTAGGATATTTTACCTCAAGTAGAAATATAGACAGATTCCTTTGCTTTCTACCGACAATGGACGACCCGTTCAAACAAATTACTCTACTCAATGGTGTACTCTGTAATAAAATAGATCCCCTTTTTCACATATCCAGTCTGGGAAGTTAATAAAAGATTGGGAGGACCTGGGGTTTCATCTTTATCACTTATATACAAAAATCGTTCCTGACCTTGTTGTTTTAACAGCGGGATCAGTTCATTGAGCTCCCGATTGTTTTCGGCCAGAAAGAAATTCTTTTCATTGAAGATTGCCCCCATTTCCATTGGAATAAAATCCGAGTTTACCACGATTACTTGTTCTTTTTGCTGTTTGACATAATTTAATGCGGGTGTTATCCGATCAGAATATCTTTCGCGCAATTTAATTTGGCCACCGATAAAAACATTCAGATATAAACTATATATTATAAGAGCGAGCATCAGGCCGTAGTACCCCCACACGCTGCGTTTTATTGCCTTGGTAATGGTTCTTTCATCGGTTAGTGCCAGTATGACGACCATAGGGGGTATAAGAGGGAGAAAATACCGCGGACCCCACTGTCCACCACCGGCATTGGGGAAGAATGCCGGGGTCAGTATACTAAAAGCCATCGTGGAAAGGAGCAGGTTCTGGATAACCCGGTCAGGTGCTTTGTGATGTATAACCCATCTATACAGGATAAAAACAATAAGGAGGCAAAAGGGAAAAATCTGGACCAACATCCAATTCAATACCCATCCGAATTTGAATCCTCTTAATATTTTATACCAAAACGTATGGTCCTGAAATATCTGGTACCCATGTAACCCAAAAAATGAGCCATACACTTCCTTGTTGAATGCAAAAAACACCAGGGTGATGGCCAATAACATGATTAGAAATCCGCGCTTAGAGGATTGCTTTTCTTTGTAATTCGAAAAAACAATTGTCAAAGCATAGAATATATTCATTGACAGGGCTTCGGGTCTTAACCAAACGGCCAGTCCGCAGATTGCTCCCATGACCGCCCCGATCCATGCATTTTCAGGTGGATTTACTATAAAGGCAATGCCGCTGAATAAAAGCAAGACCATAGGCATATGCTCCCAATAGGTTGCACCATAAATCGTAAGGGGTGAGCAAAAAACAAGTATGAAAATAGCCAGTGCAATTTTATTCAGGCTCGTTCCAGATTTGTACAACAAAACGCCTACCCATATCCACAATAAAAGCGTACTGGCGATCGGGATGACATATAAACCCGCATTACCCAATTTACCATAAAAAAAAGCACTGACTACCTCAAAGGCAGGGGGAAATGAAAATAGATAGCCCTGGGGTGAGGGATAAAGAAACGGCTTGTTCAAAGGGAAAAATCCTTTATTCCATATCTCCTGTACCCACGCAGGTTGGTGCAAGGTCAAATATTTAAATCCTTCTCCAGAATGAATCTGTTTTACGATAATGAATTTCAGCCCAGCGTCTCCTGAATAAAATATATCAGGCTGTATGGAAGAGGCTAAAAATACCAGATAAGCAACCGCTAAGCCGTATACCGCATATACCAACCATTTACTCAGATGGCCTTTTATGACATTTTCCAGGATAAACCGGTAAGGCCTATCGACGAGGACCTCCAAGAGCCGTTGGACATATATTTTATAACCCGGTGATTGTCCAGACCGTGAAAGTTTTTCTGACATAGAGAGGATGGGTTATAAATTTTTGAAAGCGAGCTAAGCGTGAGGAGCCGTCGCCCCTGTTCCCTACAAAGCAATTAATGCGCCCAAAAATTTTGCTGGAAGATTCTTTATCCGGCTTAATTCCAAGGGGCAGCCCCTGCATTCCGAAATTAATGTGTCTTAATGATGAATTTAATGTTAACTTTTCATTAATTAATAAATACACCATGAAGCCTGCCAAATGTATGCGCCGCTTCCTACCCTCTAGACAGATTTTGCTCCATTTTTTTCTGTTGGTGGCGTTTTCGGGGTTAAGCCTCATGGTACAGGCTCAGCAACCGGATACAGACAAGGGTATCTTGTTGCGATTAAATGAAATCAATACAACTGCTGCGAGGCATCTACTTACGAATTTTTCCTTTTCCACCCATGTGAAATGGTTTCGGGAAAAACATCACTTTATCGCCATTGGCCAGGAAGGAGATTCTACCGTCAGGGTATATTACAAGATTAACGGCAATTTTGAATACTGTTTAAAATATTATCTGGCCGATGCTTTGGATCGAAACCTGAAATCCACGGTATTAAATAAATTTCCCGGTTGCAAAATTATGGTTGTTACCAAACTCACCAATTTGGCAAAAGAAGAACTGTTTATCAGAATAAAAGATGGCGGCTTTATCAGAACAGTCCATTTCTCAGATGAGGGAATGGAAATTACGGAAAACATATTGGACATTACGTCCTGACCATCATTTACCGACCAAGGCAGACAGGGGGCTGCAGCAAAATATCATGAAATTCGACGCCTACCCGTCTTGCGGGAAATCGCAGGGGTCAACCAAGACAATCGATTTATCGTTTAAATTTAAGTAACCAGCGCTACTTCCGGTCAGGAGCATTCGGAGTTTGAAACCCGACCATCCCGCCGAGCAACCATGGTATAAACATTGCCGTACAATCCCTGTGTATCTTAGGGGAATCTTATCAAAAATTGAAACCATGCAAGAAATAAGAAAAGAAGACATCAAACAGGAAGTTTTCGATTTGTACGACGATTATGCCCACAGTCGAATTGAAAGGCGTGAGTTCATACAAAAACTATCCGCTCATGCGGTGGGCGGCATTACAGTAACTGCATTGATGAGTTTTCTTATGCCAGCTTATGCCAGCTCGTTGCAGGTGATGCCAGACGATCCCGGCTTAAAATCTTCTTATATATATTATCAGTCTCCCAAGGGGGGTGGAAAGATGAAGGCATTGCTTTCCATGCCCATCGACGCAAAAGGAAAACTGGGAGGCATTGTCGTCGTTCACGAAAACAGGGGCCTGAATCCATATATTGAAGATGTCGCGCGTCGGGCAGCCCTGGCAGGATTTATAACCCTTGCGCCTGATGCACTGACTCCTTTGGGTGGTTATCCAGGAAACGATGACCAGGGCCGGGACATGCAAAGTAAGCGTGACAAAAATGAAATATTAGATGATTTTATTGCAGGATATGAATACCTAAAAGGACTTCCGGAGTGTAATGGAAAAATTGGGGTGGTCGGTTTTTGTTTTGGTGGATGGGTAGCCAACATGATGGCCGTCCGGATTACGGACTTGTCCGCCGCTGTTCCATTTTACGGTACCCAGCCCGGAGCGGATGATGTTTCAAAAATCAAGGCTCCATTGCTTTTGCATTATGCGGGCCTGGATACCCACGTAAATGAGGGATGGCCAGCTTATGAATTGGCACTCAAGGAACAAAAAAAAGAGTATACGGTTTATATTTATCCTGGTGTAAACCATGGATTTCATAATGATACGACGCCTCGATATGATAAAGCAGCCGCAGAACTCGCCTGGAAACGCACCATGGATTTTTTCAACGAAAAATTAAAGTGAACCTGTTCCTCTACCAGCGTTCGACGACCAATTTTTGTATGCTCACCACATGATTGCGCTCGTCCAAAATTCGGATATAATAAAACCCTTGGGCCGCGTCCCGCGGGATGTGCATGACTTCGGTTTGGGTAACCCCGATCAGGCTGACATGTTGTTCTAATACTTTTTTCCCCATTAAATTGGCCAACTGTATAGAATAATAGCCTGGTGGAAGTTCATTAAATTGGATACTGAGTTCATCAAAAAGTACTGGATTGGGAAAGATCCGGACTCCATTTTGATTTTCTGGATCCTTGCTGATAAACAAACTGGCTTCCTGGGCATTTGAAAACAAGATATTGCTGTTGGCAAGATCGCCGCTTTCATAAATTTCATGCGTGGTCTGGGAGGGTATTGCATGCCAGAATTCGGGATCAACCAAGAAATAAGCTTCCGAATAAGCTGAACTGCTTATTAAAAGTTGTTTGCCATCCTCACTGACCGCAGCGCCGCTTGTAGTGAATTTTTGCGGTAACCCTGAAATGGTGGCAAGATAAGTCGTCATCTTGGTCGCAAGGTCTACTTTAAATACCTTATTGCTCCCCGTGATCAGATACAAATGCCCCGCATCGTCGGCTACCAGGTCACCTCCGGAATTGGCACAGAAACTATGAATGGTCATTTCTTTATTCTTTGGATCATCCAACAAATCCCCCAGGTCGGTCAGGGTGGGCGATCCACTCGTTGTGAACCGGATGAGGTGGTTTCCGTCATTGGTAATGGTATATCCATAATTGTCGGGTGCGATGACCATTCGGTTAATCGGACCGGCATTTTTGAAGTCATACCCGCCTGCCCGGCTGAAAAACTGATCTGAGACAGCCACGGACTTCATCGTAAAAAGATCTATATAACGCAACTGATCAATATTCATGGGAGCGTAATAGAGACGATTGAATCGTCGATCATAAGCAATGGCCGCCACACTGCTATCGGGTAGGTTGATCAGTATATCTCCAAAATCACCGGTCCTTGTATCCATTTTGCGCAGAGCAATCCATGAACTCCCCTCTTTGTTTAGGGCTGTAACCGCATAGGCGAAATGATCCGGCTGGCTTTTAACGGAATTATTATGCAACAGCATGATTAATAACAGCAGTCTGAATAACAATTTCCTGCTCATGGTACAAACAGTCTGGGCTATTTTTTAAGGACTAAAGTGTTGATTTTCAAATTAAGCAATTCCTTTAAGAATTGCAATGGGTGGAAGATTTTCATCCCCCTGCTGCAAGAAAATTCACTTTTAGACTTCAGGTGGATTTGATCGATTGACGATATTACATGCAAATGATCGATGGTAGTCCATTAATGAAATATCTTGCCACATGCGTTTGAATCTACTATTTAAAACAATCTGGGTATTTTTCTTCATTACACCCGCTCAGGGGCAGAATACCCAGGAATTCCAGTCACTGCATTTTACCTCTTCCCACACCTCCTTTCCCGATACCGGCAGGATGAACGGCCATTGGTACGATAGTACGTTTTATGCAACCTCCGCTCATTATAACGATAGTTCTATTTTGCTTATTATCCCCAAGCATTTGGATACCACACAAAAGATAAACTTTATATTCTGGTTCCATGGTTGGAACAACAACATCGATACGGCTGCCGAATTCTACAAGCTAACCAGGCAATTTATTGCCTCCAAGCGGAACGCTGTTCTTGTCTTATCGGAAACTGCCAAAAATGCTCCAGATAGCTATGGCGGCAAATTGGAGCAACCTGGTATGTTCCAAGGGTTGGTGAGTGATGTATTGCGTGAATTGAAGAAAGATGGTTTGGTGCCCACTACGGCTGAACCGGGGAATATCGTGCTTGCCGGACATAGCGGAGCATTCCGGGTCATCGCGTATATTCTTCAAAATGGCCAGGTGAATATTCAGGAAGTATTTTTATTTGATGCCTTGTACAGTCAGGTTGACAAGTTTTTGCACTGGATTTATGAGGATAATTCCCATCATTTTGTGCATTGGTTTACCAATCATGGAGGAGGAACCGATGAAATGAGTGATACCATGATGCGTCAGCTGACGATTGGTCATAGAGCATATAAACTTGTTGAAGAAGGTGTTATAAGTCCCTTCATAATACGGGGAGACAACATATTGTTTGTACATAGCCTGCGTGAACACAATGTAATTATAAACGATCCGGATGATTTTCAATTGTTACTTGAAAACAGCTTTATTCTTCTTCCCTGTAAGCCACAATCTATGCCCAAAGGATCTGTAGGCGCTATTTTTGTGCCTAAATCCAGGTTACGGTATTAATCACAATGGGTCATGTAGCTAATCCATATCGGAGAATATATACTGTATAAATATACCACTGGTCCACTGCGGAAGCATTATCAACGGGAGATCTTCAGAAAGAACGATAGAATTTAAGTACTTAAATACACTGACCCATTCTCTGTTATCGGATTAAATTCGTTGGTAATATGGATATTTTGTTAAACAACAAAACGAATAGAATGAAAAATTTACGCCTTTTTTTTGCGGTGATTGTATTGCTATTCCTTCAAATGGAAACGTTTGCGCAGGCGGATTTGAGATGGTATGAAAAGGCGATTTTTTACCAGATTTATCCGCCTTCCTTTAAAGACTTTGATGGAGATGGAATTGGGGACATTAAAGGAATCATAGAAAAACTTGATTATGTGCAATCAATCGGAATCAACGCCATCTGGTTCACGCCTATGTTTTCCTCTCCATTCAAAGATGGGGGATATGATGTTTCAGACTATTATTCTATTGATAAAAGATACGGGACCAATGATGATATGGTTCAACTGATTGCCAAGGCACATGAAAAGGGATTAAAATTGTGTTTGGATTTGGTGATAGGTCATACTTCCAATGAGAATCCCTGGTTCGTGGAGTCAAGCAAAGGCACAAATCTGAGATATAGTGATTATTATATCTGGACGCCATTCGTCCCAAATGAAGTGAAAGGGAAGCCGACGGTACGGGGGAATGATATAATGGGTGAGGACAAATATGTTCCATTTAAATCCGCCAGGGGGAATTACTATATCAAGAATTTTTATGATATCCAGCCCGCGCTTAATTTTGGTTTCGCAAATCCAAACCCTGACCATCCCTGGGAACAATCCATAGACGCCCCCGGTCCCCAGGCGGTACAAAGGGAAATGAAAAATGTGATTTCATTTTGGATGGATAAGGGAATAGACGGGTTTCGGGTAGACCTTGCTTCCAGTATCGTTAAGAATGATCCTGGAAAAAAAGCAACCATCAAGGTCTGGCAGGGATTAAATCTATGGTTTAGAGAAAAATATCCCCAAGGAATTCTTATTGCAGAATGGTTCAACCCCAAACAATCTTCCGAAGCCGGATTTAATATTGATTTTATGAGAGGAGGATCGCTCGTCTCCAATCGGCAAGGAGGGGAATTTCAGCCTACGATATGCTATTTTGCCCGGGATGGAAAAGGCCAGTTAAAAGACTGGTACGACCAGTTTATTGCTCAGTATGATGCGACCAAAGGCAAAAGTTATATATCATTACCTACCGGTAATCATGACAATCCGCGCCTAAATGCAGGCGACCGAAATACGACGGATCAGCTAAAAGTCACGATGACGTTTTTCCTTACCATGCCGGGCATTCCCGTAATTTACTATGGAGACGAAATAGGCATGAAATTTTTGACTGGTTTGTACAACAAGGAAGGCAGTCAGGGTGACTCGAGCAAAAACAGGGCAGGCTCGCGTACACCCATGCAATGGGATAGTACCAAAAATGCAGGTTTTTCCACCAGCGGATTCTGGAATCTCTATTTACCTGTTGATAAAGACCCGGACAGGCCAAATGTGGCAAAGGAAGAGCAAGATTCAAACTCCTTATTGAACTATACACGAAAACTGATCCAGCTGAGAAAAAGTTCAAAAGCTTTGTCTGCAGATGGAGATTGGCAACTATTAAGCGACGTCAACAAACCATATCCGATGGTCTACAATCGCAGTGCGGGAGGTGAAAGTTTTTGTATAATTCTCAATCCGACGGATAAAAACCTTACCGTCGATATTCCAACCTTGAAAAATAACAAAGCATCCTTAGTGTTGGGAAAGGCCAAAGGAGGATATTATAAAATAGGATCACCATACGACAGAATCAATATAGGCGCAGTGTCAGCACTGGTGTTTAAAATGGAGTAGGATAGTATGAGGTGCCAAATTCTGTTTACTTTGTGATATTGAATACTTGCTAAGAGTCAATATTTTGGTAACCTCATTATGACTTGGATCATAAAATATTTGGAATATGTCGAATCAAAATAAAATAATTGCCATTGTCGGTGGTGGCCCTGGAGGCCTAACCCTCGCTCGACTCTTGCAAATCAAAGGGGAGCAAGTAAAAGTTTATGAAAGAGACTTAAACAAAGAAGTTAGGGTCCAGGGTGCCACGCTTGATTTGCATGTCGATTCTGGACTAGCTGCTTTGGAAAAAGCGGGGTTAATGAATGCATTTAAAGCTAGTTACAGACCCGGTGCCGAAAAGATGCGGATTGTGGATAAGAACGCTACTATCAGGTATGACGAACATAGGGAAAGTACGAACGAAGGTTTTGGGGGTAAATTCTCCCGGCCTGAGATTGACCGCGGACCTTTAAGAAATATGTTGTTAGAATCCCTGCATCCCGGTACAGTCGTTTGGGATAGTCATTTTCTTGCGATGAGTAGGCAAGGCGATGGTTGGCAGTTATTCTTTAAAAATAATACTTCGGCTTACGCCGATCTCGTGATAGGGGCTGATGGGGCCAACTCAGGAATTCGCCCTTACGTTACTCCCATCCAGTCTTTTTATTCAGGCGTTTCCGTAGTGGATGGCAACGTTTATCATTCCGAAAAGTCGACACCTGTCATCCATCATCTACTAAAGGGTGGAAAAATTTTTGCTATGGGCAATTGCAAAGATTTGATTGTAAGTTCAAAGGGTGATGGCAGTTTAAACTTTTATGCCAGTTGCAAGACTGAAGAAGGATGGGTGAAAAATGGAGGGATTGATTTTTCCGACAAATCACAAGTCTTGCAGTGGTTCAAAAAAGAATTTTCTGGATGGGGCAATATATGGTTGGAACTATTTGAGAATGCCAGCCCTCCATATATTCCGAGGACCTTATACTGTATGCCTTTGGACCAATTCTGGGATCCATTGCCAAACCTGACCCTGCTCGGTGATGCCGCCCATCTGATGCCACCCTTTGCGGGAGAAGGGGTGAATATGGCCATGTTGGACGCCCTGGAATTGAGCGAATGTTTAGATTGGAATGAAGTACAAAAGTCTATAGCATCCTATGAAGAAAATATGAGGAAAAGGGGGGCCGAGGCAGCTCAGGCTTCTCTGGAGAACGCTGAATGGATGCATTCGGAAAATGCGTTGAACCTGATGCTGGATATGTTCAAAAGCGTGTAATTAGAATGAAACGCCAGGGAGAATGGATGATGGGGCTGGACAATGAGTCGGATAAAATGCGGGGTTCCTTGGTATACTAGAAGGTTCGTTATCTGCGGAGGATTTGGATTTCGCCCCATAGTTTTTTATATATAATAGCATCGTTATGACAGGTTTAAAAAAAACATTTATTAGGGGATTGGCGCTGGCCGTTCCCCTGGCAATCCTATTTTATGTTTTTTTTCGCGCCCTGCACATCATTGAAAAATTCATTTCGCCGCTGGTGATAAAATTGGGTATTCGCAGAATACTCGGGGGCGCCACCCTTACTGTTCTGGCCTTGTTGCTGATTGTTCTGGTTATTTTATTGCTGGGTCTTCTGATGAAAATATCCATCGTTTCTGGCATACGCCAGAAAATGGAGGATATAATCCTGAAATTTATTCCATCCTTGAATTATTTGAGATTGATGGAAGCAGATAAACTAGATCCTTCCCACTCACAAAATACTTGGAAACCGGTGTTACTAAATTCCGGAGGCAAATTCCATGCTGCGTTCATAGTAGAGGAAACCGAGACAATGATTACTTTATTTGTTTCAAAAGGAACTACGCTGAAAGAAGGAGAAATTTTGACAACCTACAAAAAGGATATTGCAATCATTCCGGCCAGTTTTGATCAATTGAATAAATTCAGTAAAGCCTTCGGAAAAGGGTTTATTTCTTTAGTCGAGAATTGAGACCCGCACAGTAAGCTTCTTTGATGACGATTTTTCCACAGGCTTATTCTTCATCCATTTCCAGCAACAGGTTAACAATTAAGGCGGTCCATCCGGTTTGATGAGAAGCTCCCAAACCTTGTCCCGTATCCCCATGAAAAAATTCATAAAACAAATGGTGGTCTTTGAAATGATCGGTTGACCAATTTGAATGATGACGGGCATGATATTGAAATTGTCCCTCATCGTTCCGCTCAAAAATCTTCAGAATCCGGATGGTCAGTTGGTTAGCAATTTGTTTTAGGTTTAATTTATTCCCTGAACCGGCGGGAAATTCATATAAATATTTGCCCCCATAGTATTCATAATATTTTCGCAAGGAATGAATAATCAAATAATTTAATGGCAACCATATCGGCCCCCTCCAATTTGAATTTCCACCAAACATGTTGCTGGAGCTTTCACCTGGTTCATATTGGATAGAATAGTGTGTGCCTTGGTATCCAAAAACATAGGGTTGCTCTTTGTGTGATCTCGAAAGGGAACGGATGCCGTAATCTGACAAAAACTCGGCTTCATCAAGCAGCCTTTTCAAAAGGCTTTCCAAACGATCGTCTACCATGATGGCAAATAGATAATTGCCGTCTTTGTTTTTATGTTCGATATCTGAGATGATCCGCGTCAGATCCGGTCTGGTCAGTCGGATAACTTCCAGTCGGGTATTAAATTGTCCCAGCCGTTCAAATACTTTGCTGTGCATAATTTCAACGGCCAACAAGGGAATGATTCCTACCAGGGAACGGATTTTAAGGCGCTCGCTTTTGCCGTTTTCAAATTGAATGGCATCATAATAAAATGCATCCTGGTCATCCCAAAGAGAGATGTCTTTCTTCCCGATATGATGCATCGCCCACCCGATGTTGAGAAAATGTCTAAAAAATTTGGCGGCCGATTCCTCAAATGCCAAATTATGCTGCGCCAGTTCCAAAGATATTCTGAGCATGTTGATGGAATATAAGGCCATCCAACTGGTTGCATCGGCTTGTTGAAGTTTTTTGATTCCGGGAGGCATATGGTTTCGATCGAATACACCGATATTGTCCAGACCAAGGAAGCCACCCTCGAAAATATCTGTTCCATTGGCATCCTTTTGATTGACCCACCAGGTGAAATTCATGAGTAACTTCTGGAAGGCTCTTTCAAGAAAGTCCCAATCGGGCTTACCGGTCTTTTTTCTGTCTTCTTCGAAAACATACCAAACGCCCCAGGCATGTACGGGAGGGTTGACATCACTGAAGTTCCATTCGTAAGCAGGAATTTGTCCATTGGGGTGCATGTAATATTCCCGCAGTACCACCAATAATTGCTGTTTGGCAAAATCGGGATCGATGTGTACAAAGGTTGCTGCATGAAAAGCAAGGTCCCAGGCAGCAAACCAAGGGTATTCCCATTTATCAGGCATGGAAATGATGTTCCGGCAAGTAAGATGCTGCCAGTCATAATTTCGCTGGTAAGCTCGATTGGGTGCCTTTTCATGAGGTTCTCCGAACAGCCACTTGAATACATCGAGATAATAAAATTGTTTGGTCCAAAGCAAACCACTTGCCGAACTGCGCAGCAAGGCTTTATGTTCCGGAGATAATTTTTTTGGAGCCAGCTGGTCATAATATTCATCGGTATCCAGCCGACGTTTGATAAAAATCTCATCAAATTCCGTCCATGGATCTTCCAATTCCGCTTTGCTTAATCTTACTTTAAAAGTTTTAAAACCGCCCGGCTGGATTTTTTCTTTAAGCCAGATCGCTGCTTTGGTACCTTGCTTTTTTAGGTTTACCGTATTTTCTTTGTCAACGATATAGTTGTTGATCCCGTCTTTTACGAATGGTGAATCATTTGGTCGGTTATACATCCGCCGGTTGTTTGTTTCATTTTCGCAGAACAATTGTTCCCCACCCTGATGATAGAGGAAAAAACTACCATTGCGCGTTGAGCGGGTTTGCAAACAGTTGGTAGAAACCGATACAATTTCGGGCTTGCTGAATCGGGTGTTGTGTTTCCAGAAATTTCGGAACCATAAGTGCGGAAGCACATGAATGGTGGCTTCTTCAGGACCCCTATTATAAACCGTAATTTTCATCAGGACGTCGTTGATTTCCGCCTTTGCATATTCAATAAAGCAATCAAAATAACGGTCCTCTTTGAAAACATCCGTATCAAGTAATTCAAATTCCGGACTCAGTCGACTCTTTTTATTCTTTTGTAACAATTCAAGATAAGGGAAGGCTTCCTGAGGATATTTGTAAAGAAACTGGCAATAAGAGTGCGTCGGTGAAGAATCCAGATGAAAATAAAGTTCTTTGACATCTTCTCCATGGTTGCCTTCGCCATTTGTCAATCCAAAAAGTCTTTCTTTTAAGATGGAGTCCTTTCCATTCCAAAACGCAGGGGCCAGACACAATATCTGATCGCCATCACAAAAACCTGCGATCCCCTCTTCACCCCAGCGATAGGCGTAACTTCGGGCCAGATCGTGGTTCACGAAATTCCAAGCATTTCCCTCGGGGCTATAGTCTTCCCGGATCGTCCCCCATTGGCGGTCCGAGACATAGGGTCCCCATTTTTTCCAATTTCTATTATTGGATGATTGAGCCAGCCGCTCATTTTCCGCATTACCCATCAATACTTACTTAAAATATTTAATATGTTCCTTTTGCCCTAATTTATATAAATATATCGCTAAGCATTATGAACTATACATATTACAAATAAGATTTTCTATAATTATGGGTAAGTAGTCGAAATTAAGTCACTAATTCCTGCATCAGATCTTTGAAGACGACATTATTGGAAAGGGCCAATCCTTGCATTTTGGGAAGTATCAATCATTTAGACTTCGAAGTCGCTGATGATAACGACTCATTTTATCCTGGGTTCCGCAGTTCAGTGGGTTGCACCATTTTCTTTTTCCATTTTTAGTTTCATCATAAAAAACCCAACCGCAGGCTGGGCATTCCTTCACCCTGGTGATCTCCATATACGTTAGCAAATCGTAGAAGGATTTTATTATAATCCAAACGGGTGTTTTAAGATGAAGCGGTTTGATGTTAAAGGTGGGAGTAAAGATGGCTCCGTTAAAATCCAACCTCAGGTTTTTCCACATCTCTGTAAACAGGGGATTAACGCTGCTCATCAGCTTTGGAATTTTTGCCATTTCCTGTTTGGCCATCACGGAAATAAACCCGTGTAATTTTTCGCGGATAGACCGGAATTCTTCCATGACCGAGTGGGCATCTGCAGGGTTTCGTTTCGCCAGCTCCCGAAGCCGGTCCAGGTATTCGGGATCAGCTACAAATAATTTATGGCACCAGTCGATAAAATGCTGGTAATCCTCCAGGAAATCGTAAGGGTTATGGGTTTTCCAGGAGTATACGGTATTCACAAAATTGCAGCAGAGTATGGTGCTGTCGATGGGAAGCTCTTCAATAGTTTTTGTTTTTTTCATAGAACTCATTTTACGGGATCGACTCCGGAGCTTGTCATCACAACGGTTTTCATTCTGCCATCGGGATAGTAGTATAGATAGTCTATACATACCGATCTTCTGTAACTGCCTCCGCCCGGCAATGCACCGTTGTGATAGATAAAATAAGATTTTCCTTTGTAGTTCAGGATCGCAGGGGAATTGGTGGCGGAGTTTCCAGCAATTTCATTTAATATGCCCCGAAATATCCAGGGACCCTGGATATTTTTGCTCATGGCATAGGCAATTTTTTCGGGGTATCCACACGCGTAGGACAGGTAGTACCAGCCATTTCGCTTGCTGATCCAGGTTCCTTCCGAGAATCCAGGCAGTGGAATGGTCCTGATGGGCCCATCTAGCTCGATCATATTCTCTTTTAAACGCGCATAATAGCAACGGGCATTTCCCCAAAAAATATAAGCCCGGCCGTCATCGTCAACCAAGACCGTTGGGTCAATATCGTCTTTATCACTTTGAATAAATGGTGTCATGTCGTTGGTTATAAGCGCCGATCCGCGTGCATCGTGGAAGGGGCCCATGGGCTTATCTGCTACGGCCACCCCGATCGCTGAACCCTCAATGGTTCGGTGTTTGACGGCTACGTACCAGTAAAACTTTCCATCTCTTTCTACTACCTGAGAAGCCCAGGCTCCATCTTTGGCCCAAGAAAAATTCTCGGCACTGAGCGGAGTCGCATATTCTTTCCAATGAACCAGATCCGTGGAAGAAAAACACAGCCAGTCATGCATAATATAATCCTGAACATTTGGCGGCGCTTCGTCATGACCGGTATAAAGAAATACGGTGTCCTGGTAAACCAGTGCAGCCGGGTCCGTAGTATATTTCCCTTTAATGATAGGATTGCCGTAGAGCAAGTGTTGATGTCCCCAGGCTGAATCCGTTGGCAAAGTTGGATTCTGGCTTTCCTTCAAAGGCTCCGACCGGATTTCTTTCTGACCAGAGGCATATGAACAGATGCAAATGCCTGCGAGGAGGGCTAAAAAGGATTTTACCATCTAAATGTGTTTAGATAGTAAAACTAATTTATCAACCGGAAAAGAACAAATTTGTTTTGGGATATTCATTCCTTCATCAATAGGCGATACTTTTGTTGGCTGATTTAATCCTAAAAATTTAGTGTTATGAAGGAACATTCGTTGGCTATTCAACCCATTGCCAAACAATTTACCATGCATTCCAAGCTTTTTAACAATGTGCTGGAAGGTATAGAGGATAAAAAGGGCTCAGAAAGATTAAATGACCATGTTAATCATATCCAATGGATTGCCGGTCATTTGACCAATTCGCGCTACCGTCTTGGATCTATGTTGGGATTGGAATTGGTTTTTCCGTATATGGAATTTTATACCGATCTCACGGCTCCTCCGCCTTTTAACAGGGCCTTAGACACCCACCTCAATTATCCGCCAGTGAATGAAATAAAAAAAAGCTGGAATGATTTGGCTGCCAAATTGGTTGGTCAGCTATCCGAATTGGGACCAGAACAGTTGGCAGCCCAGATGCCTACGGCTGTTCCAACTGGCAAAACCATGCTGGATTTTATATCCTTTATATCGAGCCATGAATCCTACCATATCGGACAGATGAGTATCATCCGCAAATACCTTGGATTACCTGCCATGTCTTATAGGTAGGTGCGATGAGTGCATTTTTATTCTAAAAATAATTTTCACGTCGCTACAATTCATGGTTTCCGCGGAATTCCCACCCAGCAGAAAAAAATTGTACAATGCCTGGCTGAACGGCGAGCAATATGTACCCATGACCGGGGAGCCCGCAACGGGAAGCGTAAAGCAGGGGAGTCCTTCAAGATATTGGTTGTTCAAACGGCAACAATTGCCATTGACCTGAAATCTATTCACTTCCTATTATGGATAAACCAAAGTGCAGTAAATGACTACGTCGTTAAAATCATTGTCACAACTGGGATCGGTGCGATTGGTATCTTCAAAAGAGATCAGCAACTTGTTTTCAGGTGTGTAATTGAGCAATACCGCATGTCTTTTTAAATTGGAGCTTACTTCTGGATTTAATATATCATCAGAACAGAAGTGCACTACATTGTTGTCGAGCGTATGGGTGGTAAGACTCCAGGCATCTTCAAGAAGGGCAAATCCGACAGTCGTTCCAGCAGTAAAACTTCCTATTTTAACCTTGTCTCCCGGGACCAAAGGTGTCTGACTTCCGGCATTCGGGAAAATGTAAGTGATATTTTTTATGTCGGCGGCGCTCGTAGGTGGCTGGGAAGTGGGGTAGCTATAGAATGCAACCGAATTGGTAAAACCCGCATCGGCTGAAACAAACGTGACATAGATATCGGTAGACTTGGTCGCCACAATATCAGCAGAGGCGCTGCTGGTGAACAGATCCGGGCGGGATAAAGTCAGATTTTTTCCGTCTGGAAGATTGGTGGCGATAAAGGATAACAATCCGGCTGAAATCGTATCCGGAGAAACCAGGTAGTTGGGTAGTCCGGTGGAATCATAAGTCCCCAAAAAATCATACTGGGTTGAAGTAAAATCCACTTCGCGGGTAAGAAGGGTCTTTTTACAAGAAGTTAACGTAAAAAAAATCACGAGCACGGCGAGACAGCTTTTTGTTTTCATATGGCGCGTATTAATAGACTAAGAAATAATCTACAGCGGTTGTCGGAAGGGAGTAAAATTAGAATTGGCTTATTCAGATATAGGAAGATAAAAGTGCAAGCCCTTGAGAGATAAGGTTTTATGATTAAAGACTGCCGGGTGGAGCTGCCAATCACGTGCAAAGTAATTATTATTTTAATCAAATGCAAGTGGTCGTCGGGGGGTCAACTGACAAAGGAGGTTTCCATCCGGTGCCCGCCTGGATTTTTGAGTTTCTTGCCTGAAACAGCCAGTCGCCAACAGACTGCCAACGCTAAAAAAAGTACATTACGACAGGAATTTTGATTAAGCGCCTCCTTAGTTAAGTTCGGCGAATGAGTGTTCAATGCCCTGTTTATTTTAGAGGCTGATTTTCGCTGGCTAACCAGTAATCAGGCAGTGAACGACAGAAAAAAAAGAACCTTAAAAAATATTAAAATGATCTTTTTAACCCAACTCATCTATATAATAGAAGGGAAAGAAGCAATATTTCATCAATTTGAAGACATTGCCATACCCGCCATTTTGAAATACAATGGGCGGCTGTTGATTCGGGTGCGGCCTGATCGGCATTCCATCATTGAAGACAATATCGGCAGTCCCTATGAAATTCATTTGGTTGAGTTTGACTCGGAGCAGGATTTTCTAAACTTCCAACACGATGAAGACCGTAAGAAATTCCTGCATTTAAAGGAGCAATCTGTAAAATCTGTCCTCCTTATCAAAGGTACCCAACTTTAAGGCGGAGCACCTGGTGAGTGGGTCAGAGAAAAAATTGCATAAACTTGATTCATTGTTCAATTTTTTAGGGGGATAAAAACAGGTTGTCCATAGTCCATTTAAACAATTATTTTATGTCATCATTCATTTTGGATCTGGGCCGCTCTCAGTTTGGGGATACCAAAAATGCTGGAAGACTGATGGATATCCAAGAAGCCCATGAGCTGCTCCATCTATGGGTGGGTAATGAAAGATTGCGGCTGCATATGAAACAGGTGGCCGCGCTGATGAAGGCGTGGGCGCTGGAAAGGGAAGGGCAAGACGAAGTTGGAAGCCGGGCCTGGGAACTGGCAGGTTTACTTCATGATGCCGACTGGGAAAAATATCCAGCATCTCATTGCAAAATGATCATCGAGGAACTGGAGAGACGCGCCATAGATCCGACCGTTATCCGTTGTATCGCCTGCCATGGTCCAAAATATTTTGGCGTGGAGCCTGAGACGAAGATGGAAAAAATGATTTATGTTTTTGATGAGTTGTCGGGATTTATTCATGCGGTAGCACTTATCCGACCAGCCGGATATGAAGGGATGGACACAAAATCTGTTCTCAAAAAATTAAAGACACTTTCTTTTGCTGCACAAGTAAACAGGGAAGACATTTCTGATGCAATCGGGCGGGTCGACCACAACATAGAGGAAATCATTGAGTTCATACTGGATCATCAGAAATATGTTGGCTAACCATATTTAGGAACCTGTTAAGGTTTTTTCAGATTGGTCCTCTCATATGGATAGACCGGGTAAGCGTATCTGTCAACACCAATACTACCCGAAATAGAAAATGTTTTGGCATCGTTGATATACATCAATCCCAACTCTACTCTTGTATTCATGCCAAAACTATAAGTATTAGAAAGATAAGGGACTTGGGACGGCTTATACAACAGGGGGTCGGTGAGAGAATGAACATAAAACAAAGAGGGCGCGGCAGAAATTCCTGCAAAAGCCACCAGATTGTCGTTGAGTGGATGATTTATGCGCAATCCCAGCGGTAAGGATATTGCGGTACTGCTGCCTCCGTTGAAAAAACCAAAGCCGACGGCCAACCCGGCATATTTACTAAAATACCAATTCTGATTTGCATTGCTATCGCTGCCGGATGCGCCAGGGTAACTGGGGAAGGATTGCCATCTGGAATAACTCATTTCGGCTACAGGCAGTGGTGTCTGGGCCCTCACACCAAGTAGAAAAAATAAAGCCAGTATCGATAGTGTAAAACGCATCCATTTTATTATGATGTAAAATTAATGGTTGTCTGGTTATTTGTAATCAAATCATCACAAATTAACAAGGTCCCCAAAACAGGCCTGGGTCTTTGAAATTAGGAGTGAAAATTTAGGATGGGGCGCTGGCAAACCTTCCTTTCAAGGAAGATGGATCAATTTCCCTGCGTTGCTGATCGTTGATTGAATCAGGGAGGGGTTCCCCTGATAGTAAACGTTTCCTTTATAAAGCACGTTGGCATATAGACTATCGGTCACATGGATTTCTATATCCCTGAGTGTTTTACTCACGACGGATACCGCACGCGCTTTATATTGAAGGAGATTTATATCACCCTCTTCGGCACAATAAAGGTAGGCGTAATAACCATGGCCACTCAGTGTTATATCTGTGTTCCGGGTTCTGATAATTGTGCTGACGGAATCGGCAATCATGGTAAGGTTAATGGATCCTGAACCGTCATAGCAGTCTATCGTAAAAACCGGGGCTCGGATCGTATCAGTGGAACGGACGTACCCGGCTCCTGAATAACTGATTTTTTGCAATTGTGCCGTTGAAATAAATACTTGAGCTGAACTGGCATCTGTCCTGAGTAATTTACAGGGGTTGTTGTCCTGAATCGTGAGTGTTCCACCTGTTACGCTAGTGGATATGCCCGAAAGCAGGTTCTTTCCCGCTGTGACCCGGACGTTTTGAAGGGAATCGGGGGTGATTATCACATCAATCTTGTCATAGAGAACTATTTCCTGGAACGACGGGAGGTCCCGATTTTCTGAAATGGTATTACCCGCACTTAATGGACAACCATCCCTGCTGCAGGATAAATTGACAATCAAGGCGAAAACAATACCAACCCGTTTCCAATTCATCGTTAAAATTTATATCCAAGTCCCCACCGAATGAAATCGCCGTGACCCAAATAGGCTTTGACCGCGCCACCCAGTATCCAATGTTCTGAAATTCTGTATTTGATGCCGGCTTCCTCGTAAAAAGGGCTGATCATATAATTATTGTATAGATAGCAACCCACCACCACTGGGAAAGATAAATTCCCCGCCACGTATTCATAAGTTAGGTAAGTACCCACTTCAAGTTTTGATTTGGAGCCGTCCCATTTAAAAGTGGGGGAATTGTCGACTTCAGTCGTCAAAGACGGGTCATAGGTAAAACTTAAACCCCCTCCATAACGTCCCGTGTGGGAGAAATTTTTCATGACTTCCAGGGACAGTATGTTTACCAAGTAAACCGGGCTTTCTAAAGGAGGCGATTCTTTTACGGCAGCGGAGAGATAAATATAGTATTCCCATTTTTTATTAACAGGGGAAATAGCGGAATGAATCATGGTCAGTGGGGGATGCAAATCGTACCGGATCCCAGCTGACAAAGACAGGGGATTCAACCCGTAGTTGGGCAGTTTTACACTGCCGTTAGAAATATGGGTAAGGGAAACGCCAAAATCAAGATAGGTTCTTGGTAACACGAGTACTCCAACGGTAGGCATCAGATTTGCGCAGAAATTGAGATGACTCCCAATTATCAGGTTTTTATAATTGGTTTGCGGGTTAAAAATTTTCTCTACCCAGGCGGCTCCCATTCCCACCCGAAAGCCTATGTAAAAACGACGGGTCTTCAAAAATGAAAATTGAATGTATGGAACCAGGGCAGCAATATGGCCGATATACTGCTCGCTTCCTGAACTGCCATATAATAAAGAAATACCCAACCCGGGATAACCATTGGATTGCTGCCAACTCTTTTTACCTATAGTCTGAGAGCTGATGGAAAATTCGGTTAGAATTGGCCGGCTGTTTAGTACATAAGCCAAATCAGGAAGGTTCGGATCGATGAATCCGTAATAGCCCCTTACGGAAATGGACAGCGTCTGAGAGAAATCAGGAGTGGAAATCTGAGCACCCGCAATATTGCAATGGAAGAAAAGTATGGATGTTATAAAAAAAAGCCGAGGGAACAAATCATTCATACTTTAGTTGAGGGTATTACTCATTGGGGTAAATTTACTCATAATCCAAGGACTGCTATCGTAAATGTTTGGTTAATGCAGAAATTCATTATCCAAATCCTCAGAACTCTTCGATAAGTTGAAATTGATAATTTGATGATTGAGTATCAGGCTCAAAAAAATAGTACCAACCAATTCATTGCCTTAAGAGCCCAAAATAGTTTATGCTCAGCAACAACACGCATATTCCTGTGAAAATCAGGACGGGTTTCCAAACCGGCCTTGATTTGTATTCGGTGTTATCACCGAGTAAAATTTTCCAAAATAAAAAAGTGAGAAGAACACTTCCCAACAAATTAGAAATCATGAGCTGTAATAGAGGATTAGAAAAGATAGAGCCTGTTAATTTTTTGATAACTACCGTCCAGGCAATTCCTGCCAAGACAAAAAGCAATGCTAGTTTGCCTCTGCCCACTGCTTTTAGATTGTATGCAAACAGGATGCATCCCAATAAAGGAGACAAAATAATAGTCCACACTGCGATCGCATTTTTTGAATAAAACCTTGGATTCTCTTCAAAAACATCTGACATGTCAACAGGTACTGTCAATTGTAGAATATTTATACGGGCAATGGTAAAGTTTTTTTCCTCTATTGTGCGTGAAGATTCTTCATATTTTCAATATATAGACTGTTTTTCATCATTTGAGGTATATAAACCATATGGGATGACAGGTCATAAGTAATATCTGCGGGACCGGCATCCACCTGGTAAATTTGCGTCGTATGGTTATCGAGATCATAAACAATCAGTCTGCCTGTCTTGCTGGTGAAACTGATCCAATCCGAAGCGATCAAATGATTGTTGTCAAACATTTCCAGACCATCGAATATACCGGTGGGACTTGCGGGCAACTCAGTAAATAAAGTGTCTGTGCTCTTCATATCCTTTTGAAACATTTTTCCGCCACTCATATTGGCACCCATACCTACAGCATACAGTTTTCCACTTTTTTCATCATAAGTAACTCCATTAGCACCTGTAATGGTTCCCAGAAAACGAATGGACTTGTTGGTTAAATCGATCAACAAAACCCGACCACTTACCGTTTCGGAAACGCACAGATGGTTGTTGTCCACCGTACACAAATCGTTGAGCATTTTAGCAGGAATATCTACTTCGAATACCTGTTCGCCGGAATGCATGTTAAAACCGACCACCCGGTTGATATCTGCCACATAAACAACGTCTTTTACAATCGCCAGACCTTTCGGACCATTTAAAATTCCCTTTTGGAATTTTCGTTTGATGAGTTTGCCATCTGTAGAAAGTTCTGAAATAAACCCATTGCTATCCAGGGCCATCGGGTCGGCCGTGGCCCCGCCAATATTGGAGACGAATAGCTTATCCCCAGATTTTATAACACTTTCGGGGGCTTCGAATCCAGGAATCGTTTGCTGGCTGTAACTGGATTGCATACCCGTTAAAATGGCAAAAGCCGTAGCTATGATTGCGTTGATTTTCATAAAAATTTATTGATATTAATAATGACCACTATCTAATTTAGCTGCTTTTGATTAAAAAAATCCCAAGAGAGACAAAAACAATGGCTAGAAGTCCCACACCGCTGTAAAGCACCCCTATCAGCGCATTGGGTTTAACCGCATTTTTACTACTTGCCGAAGCAAAAAAGCCACCACTGACCAGCATAGCCGCCAGGGGGAATCCCAGCCTTAGCAACCATTCCAGTGGCGAAGAAATTTGTACACTATCGATCAGTAATTGGGCTAGAATAGCAAAAATTACCAGGACACCTGCATGCGCATGCCCTGCCCTGAACATTGATTTTTGAAAATCAGTTAGGGATAAGTTCGTCTGCCCGCTTAGTATTCTCAATAGGAAATATCCTCCGTATTGGATTGTTGGCATCGTCAATAAAATAATACCGGAGATGAGTTTAGCATTGCCAGACATATAGGTGAATTTTGGTTTAAAAATCCGAATCTGTTTAACCCTTTGGCAAGTTGATAAAAAAGCAAGGTTGCGGATTAGATAAGAACGTCACCCATTCAATGTAAGGGTAAAGGAATATGACCTACAAAATGGAAGCCAAACCTAGGAGCGCATCGTAAAGACCCAATACCAACTCCGGAATCAAAGAAGAAGACAATAAAATGCCGGATCTCAGTTAAAACCAGAAAACTTACTTCAGCCGCTTAAAATCTATGAAACCACGGTTGACATCGGTGTGAACCAGTTGAACAGACACCCGATTTCCGACATCCAGGCCTTCAAAACCCATCACCACCCTTCCCTCTACGGGCGGACGGAAGACCCGGACCCAGGTGCCTTTGTCTGAAACTCCGGTAACAATGCCATCGAACTGACGTCCTAAACTTCCTCTCAACAAAAGCGCTGCCGTTGATTTCTCCACTTGGCGTTCCACTTTCCTGGCTCCATCTTCCATGGTTGTGCAATGGGTAGCAATGACAGCCAACTCGTCATTGGAATAAGGCACGGGTTTTTTGTATAAGGCCGCTTTAAGCAGTCGTTGGGTGACCAGGTCTGGATAGCGGCGATTGGGAGCAGTAGAGTGGGTATAATCCTTGACAGCCAGTCCGAAATGTCCGGTGCTGTCTGCGCCGGGAAGATCTACAACATATTCTCCCGATCCAAGAAGTTTGATGACACTGAGGGAAAGATCAGGAAACTGATCGGGGCGGGCAGATTTTGCTGCCAGAAGAAACTGGTCCAGTGCTTTGGAATCCGGTTGGGTAGGCAGTTTGAATTTCCAGGCAGTTGCCAGTTCTACGATTCGGTCCCATCTTTTGGGAACCCTAACCACCCTTCTGATCGAAGGTGAGTTCGCCGAACCCAGGTAACGGGCCGTGACACCATTTGCGCAAATCATGAATTCTTGTATGATGTCTTTCGCCTCATTCATTTTTTCCTCTTCCAGGCTGCTTACGTCATCACCCTTGAAAATAGGCCGGGCTTCGATGGTTTCCAGGTTCAATGCACCATTGCGATATCGAAGGTCTTTCAGTTTTTTTGCCGCATCATACTGGAGCAAAAGGTTTTTATCAAGACCGTTGACTGCAGCTATGGCCTTCGGCATTTCAGCACCGGCTTCCAGCCAGGCGCTGGTACTATTGTAAGCCAATTTGGCTTTATTCTGAACGGCGGCAGGATAGATGTCAGAATTTTTTATCGATCCATCTTTCTCTAGGATGAATTCTACCACGATCGCTGACCGGTCTGCATTATACTTCAGTGATGTAAGATCGGTGGAGAGTTTTTCAGGCAACATCGGGAATATTTGCGCGCTGGTATATACCGAGGTACAGTTGTGATTGGCGTGTTCTTCAAAAACGGAGGCCTTATTTACTACTGAATCGACGTCTGCTACGGCCACAAGAATTTTTACGTCCCCGTCAGCCACGGCTTCCCCAACGGAAAGCTGATCCAGGTCTTCCGAATCGTCGTTGTCGATGGAGCACCACAAAAGACTACGCAGGTCCCGTACCGGACCCGCAATCACTACGGGCTTCTCAGAAAGTTTTTGAACGATATCCATAACCGTAGCTGGGAAATCTACCTGAAATCCCTTGTCCTGCATGGCCTGTCGTGCTATTTTTTGCAAAAGGGTGCGCTGGCTGCCGTCGTTGTTGTTTCTCGTCATATCGGTTGGTGCGGGATTTTTTCATGATGGTTATCCCTCGCCTTGAAATCGGTTAAGGTTGACTTTATGAAATTAATGAAGCCCGTCGTGGTACAATGTATGAAAAATCTTAAATAGTTTTGAGGATCTGAATATTGGAAGGACAGGGAGCGGGCTGATTGAGATTTATTTAAATGAATAGGCATATGAAATCCATCATGGACAAATCTACGAGAGATGAGTTGGCTATACGTATCAGCAAGCTCAATGACAACAGCAAACCGTTGTGGGGAAAGATGAATGTTTTTCAGATGGTCAGACATTGTAGCCTCTGGGAAGAATGGGTTTTATCGGGGAAGACATACAAACAGTCTTTCGTGGGTCGCATCTTTGGAAGTATGGTTTTAAAAAATATTATGAAGGACGAAAGCCCATTGAAAAAAAACACGCCTACCTTACCCGAATTTCGCGTAAACAGGCTGGGAGAAAAAGGAGACCTTACAGCTGAAAAATTAAAATGGATTGGACTTATTGAAAAATATCCAAATTTTTCGAATCCCAATTTCGTTCATTCATTTTTCGGGAAAATGACAAAGGAGCAAATTGGATATTTGGCCTATAAGCATACAGACCATCATCTTCGACAATTTAATTGTTAATGGACATTTCTGTTCGTTGGCGGCGACCTGGATACCAGTTAACCGGATGCATTAATAGACTTGATTTAATCGCAGCGAACATTTAGAACATTCGATTTATAAAATTTCTAGAAAATGAAAATGAGATCCTTTCTTGCCGCCCACTTACTTTTTATACTGCTTTTTTCAGCAAATTTTGGCAATGTATATGCTCAATCTTCCCGATTTCGGTCTCTCAAGTATGGAAATGATAAGGGAGATTCGCTCAACTATAGACTGCTGGTACCCGATGCGGATACGATGCGCAGATACCCGCTCGTGATTTTTTTACATGGTTCCGGTGAACGTGGCAACGACAATGAGGCGCAGCTAAAATGGGGGGTAATGAATTTCGCAACCGACCAGAACATGATGTTACATCCTGCTATCGTTATAGCACCTCAATGTCCTGAAAAGCTGGGATGGTCAAACTTTTCACGTGGTGCTACTCCAGCCGACACCCGATTGCTGGCTTCACCCAGTAAGCCGATGGAATTGTTAATTGAACTTATTCATCAGATCATCAAGACCATGCCGGTAGACAGTAACCGAATTTATATAACCGGACTTTCGATGGGAGGTTTTGGGACTTATGATGCCATTGAACGTTATCCTGATTTATTTGCCGCCGCTGTTCCGGTTTGTGGCGGTGGTGATCCATCCAAAGTTTCATCTATCAAGCACATACCTATTTGGATTTTTCAAGGATCGGAAGATCCTGCGGTAAGCCCTTCTTATGCGCTGGTGATGTTACAAGCACTTACAAAGGAAGGAATCCATCCAGGATTTACTTTATATCCGGAAGTCGGGCATTTTGCATGGTTAGGCGCCTACATCGATCCTTTGATGATGGAATGGCTTTTCCGGCAACACAAATAATTAATATTTGCCCTGAAACCTGGCTACTTGGTTTCGATTGTGATACTGGCTGCCTTTAGTCCATCAGCCTGAGCCGTCAATTGGATTGCACCCGGTTTTCCATTTGAGCGAACCACGGCAAGACAAAGGCCATTGAATGCCGGACGATCCGCATTTTGAAAGGATTGCAGGTTTGTTTCACTTCCGTTATCGGTTGCGATCACCGACCCTGGTCCACGGGTTGTAAACCGAATCAAGTTGTTTGCCCTTGGCAGGGGATTGCCAGCGACATCCACGATCGTAGCGGTTACGAAGGATAAATCGTTGTTATTGGCCTGAATTATTTTTCTGTCTGCATTTAAAACGATCGAAGCGGCGGGACCGGCTGTTTTTATTTCTGAGGTTAAGACCACCTGACCGTTCTTTCTTGAGACAGCCTTCAGTGTTCCCGGTTCAAAAATTACACGCCACCATACGTGCAATTCATCCCCCTGTTTTCTTTTAGTGCCCAATGATTTTCCATTTAGGAATAATTCTACTTCATCCGCCTGGTTATAATAACCCCAAACGTCCACAGGTTCCCTCTTTTTCCAGTTCCAATGGGGAAAAATGTGTAACACCGGTTTATCCGTCCATTCGCTTTGATACAAATAATAAGAATCCTTCGGAAACCCGGCTAGATCTATGATGCCAAAATAAGAACTGCGAGCGGGCCACGGAAAAGGCGTAGGCTCGCCGATATAATCGAAGCCAGTCCAGATGTACTGACCCGATAAAAAATCGTAATTCTTAATTACTTTCCAGGTTTCTTCGTGGGTGGAACCCCAGGGTGTCGAAACATTGTCATAAGCGGAACAACTCAAATTTGAGTCGGCGCGGGTAAATGGAATATCCCATCGGGTGGGCCAGCGTCGAATGCTGTCGGATGGCATTTCATAATACCCCCTGGTTTCCAGGGCGGAAACGGTTTCGGTTGCGATGAATTTTTTTCCGGGGAACTTTTTTGCAAACGCCGGATAAATTTTCTGATCGTAATTATATCCCACCAGATCCAGGGCACCGGACTGATAAATGGAGTTGGTTTCCAAATGAGTATCGTTTAGTGCGGCGGTAATGGGCCTGGTAGAATCCAGTGACCGGACGATTTCACTGAGTTCCCGGGCAATTTTGAATCCGCTACTGTCCTTAGACCATTGTTCCGGAATCTCATTGCCAATGCTCCAGATAAATACCGAAGGGTGATTCCGGTCCCGCAGGACCTGGTCTTCCAGATCTTTTTTATGCCATTCATTCCAGTCCAGGTGGTAGTCGTATTTTGTTTTTTCCTTTTTCCACATATCAAAGGCTTCGTCCATTACAATAAATCCCATTTCGTCGCATAAATCCAATAACTCCGGAGCCGGCGGATTGTGTGAAGTCCGAATGCCATTGCACCCCATTGCTTTCAATATTTCCAGTTGCCTTTGTATGGCCCTTTTGTTGACGGCCGTTCCGAGGCAACCCAGGTCATGGTGATCGCATACGCCATTGATTTTTATTTTCTTGCCATTCAATAGGAAACCCTCCTCTTGGTCAAATTCAAAATATCGAATACCGATCCGGGTTACATAGTAGTCTTCTTGCTGTTGGGGGCTGATTATTTTGGTAACTACCTGATATAAATACGGATCAGAAAGAGACCACAAATGAGGTGCCGCGACTTTGGTTTCTAGATCTGTTTCGGTAAGTGCATTTGCCGGCAAATCGATCTGGGATGAATCAGTAGTCACAGGATTTCCAGCTATATCTAAGATCGTCGTTTTCACTACCGCCTTTTTGTCCTCTTTTCCCGTGTTGTTTATTTTGAGTGCGATACGGACGGTGGCAAATTCCGTATTAATTTTTGGGGTGGTGACCGAAGTTCCCCAATGAGCGATTGAAATCTTTCCAGTCGTTACCAGCCATACATTTCGGTATATGCCAGAGCCGGAATACCAACGGGAATTGGGTTGTTGGGAATTGTCCACTTTGACCACCAGAATGTTTTTTTCCTGGCCGTATTTCAAATAGGGCGTTAGATCATATCGAAAAGAAATATAACCACTGGGGCGTATGCCCAAAGAATGACCGTTTATCCAAACCTCACTTTTGCGGTATATGCCGTCAAAATCGATGTATATATTTTTATTTTTCGAGGAAGCAGGTATCATAAAAGTTTTGCGATACCAGCCCAGGCCTCCGGGTAAGGCACCACCCCCTGTTCCAGCGGGATTGTTTTTATCGAATTTTCCTTCAATACTCCAGTCGTGTGGAAGATCTAGTTTTCTCCAATCCTTGTCGTCAAAAGATGGATCGTTGACATGAGGCGGGTCTCCCAAATAAAATTTCCAATCTTGATCAAACGAGACAATGTTTCTGGATTCGGATTGCGCATTTAAATGGATAAGAGGGGAACAAATGAAAAGTAGCAGAAGGTTTTTTTTGAGGAGGTTCATTGTGTAAGTTTATCCTTGACAAATACTTCCATATGAATTTAAGCCGAAT
>JABDAN010000032.1:0-443 GCA_013289175.1 Bacteroidota bacterium | reverse complement strand
CCGAATGACCTAGTTTATCTGCGGTGATTCGGAATACAAATTGAGTTTAGATCTTTCTTTCTTTTTTCATCCATTCATCTGCACTCCAGCGGTCCCATGCCGGGGGTAACATAAACAGGGCACCAAGTAGTAAGGCCCGCGGTATGACATGACTAAGATCCCAAATGGGTTCCATTAATCCGTGGCCAAAAGAAACTATCAACGATCCGGGAGCCGTGGGTCTGTTTGCTTCCAATCCATTTAAGAACAGCCCACCCCGTTTTATCCGGATCGTGCTATATCGTTATACCTTTGCGCCGCCAGGAAATCCCCAAGGCTTGTGGTGGAACCGCCAGCGACTGGGCGTTCCCTGGCTTCCCCCGCTTTCGGCGACGGATCCGCAGCTCACAGAATTTCTAAAACGCGCGGGATGGATTCCTTAAACACTTGTAGCTTCAGGCTTA
>JABDAN010000031.1 GCA_013289175.1 Bacteroidota bacterium | reverse complement strand
GACCCATATATTGTTTAAACCCGATAAGTATCTCCCCTGGTATGCGCCTTTGCTTCGCATAACCGGATCTATTTTTTCATTCAGTACCGGCGCTGCCGGCGGCATTTTTGCTCCCGCACTCAGCTCGGGAGCCTGCATTGGTTCTGTAATTTCGGGATGGATGCATCTGAATGATTCCAATACAAATCTGCTGATTCTATCGGGCATGGTCGGCTTTCTTACCGGCATTACCCGGACACCATTTACCTCCTCTATTATTGTACTGGAAATGACCGATCGCCACAATCTGATTTTTTACCTGATGTTGGCAGGCATGTTTTCAGGTATGGTTGCCCTGCTGATTGACAAACATTCTTTTTACGACCATCTAAAAGTGAAGTATTTGAGGCAGATTGAAGAAGAGGGCCTCAGGGAAAGCGCCATCACGGGGGTTCCATAAATATACTATGGATTTCCTGGCATTTGCCTTGGATGGGTGAACAGAAATCCAGATACCAAGCCTCCTGATTTTTGCTTACCTTTGCGGCTCTTAAAAATTGAGGGGAATACCCATGAAAAATATCCGGAATTTTTGCATCATCGCTCATATTGATCACGGGAAATCCACCCTGGCTGACCGGCTATTGCAGATCACCCATACCATCAGTGAAAGAGAGATGATGGACCAGGTTTTGGACGATATGGACCTGGAGCGCGAAAAGGGTATCACCATCAAAAGTCATGCAATACAAATCAACTATAGTCAAGGCAAGGAAGATTATATCTTAAATCTGATAGATACCCCCGGACACGTAGATTTCAGTTATGAAGTGAGCCGGGCCTTGGCAGCCTGTGAAGGCGCCCTGTTGTTGGTCGACGCTTCGCAGGGTATTCAGGCCCAAACGATTTCCAATCTCTATCTGGCAATCGAAAATGATCTGGAGATTATTCCAGTGATCAACAAGATCGATATGGATGGCGCCATGGTGGAAGAGGTGACCGATCAGATTGTAGACCTCATCGGATGTAAAAAAGAATCCATCCTACTGGCCAGTGCGCGTACCGGTTTGGGTGTTCAGGAGATTCTGGATGCCATTGTAGAGAGAATACCTGCGCCCGAGGGAAACCCGGACATCCCACTACAGGCACTGGTTTTCGACAGCGTTTTCAATTCGTTTCGGGGGATTATCGTCTATTACCGGATTTTGAACGGGGTATTGAAAAAAAATGATAAAATCCGTTTCGTTTCTACCGGGCAGGAATATCAGGCTGATGAAGTGGGAATCCTTAAACTGGGCCTGGTTTCGAAACCCGAAGTCAGCGCGGGCGATGTAGGGTATATCATCACGGGAATCAAGAATGCCAAAGAAGTAAAAGTAGGGGATACCATCACGCTGGCGTCCAATCCAAATCCACAGATGATTCAGGGTTTTCAGGAAGTAAAACCAATGGTTTTCGCAGGCATATTTCCGGTTTTAACGGAAGACTTTGAAGAGTTGCGGGAATGCATGGACAAACTTCAGTTAAACGACGCCTCGTTGACTTATGAGCTGGAAACCTCCCAGGCACTGGGCTTCGGTTTCCGTTGCGGATTCCTTGGTATGCTGCACATGGAAATCATCCAGGAAAGGCTGGAGAGGGAGTTTAATCAAACCGTCATCACCACCGTTCCCAACGTAAGTTTTATCGCCCATACCACCAAGGATGAAACCATCATGGTAAACAATCCTTCCGAAATGCCCGATCCGACCCGAACCGAACGGATTGAGGAACCCTATATCAATGCCCAGATCATCACCAAGCCGGAATATATCGGAAACATCATTACTTTATGTTTAGGAAAGAGGGGTATTTTATTGAATCAGAACTATTTAACTCCAACAAGGGTAGAACTTCATTTTGAAATGCCCCTGACGGAAATCGTATTTGATTTCTATGACAAGCTCAAAAGCCAAACGCGGGGTTATGCTTCATTTGACTATCATCCCATTGAATACCGGGATGCTGAAATATCAAAGATGGATATCCTGTTGAATGGAGAGAAGGTGGATGCCCTCAGCGCACTGATCCACCGCAGCCGGGCGGCTGACTTTGGTCGGAAACTTTGTGAAAAACTAAAAGAACTGCTGCCCCGGCAACAATTTCAGATCGCCATTCAGGCAGCCATCGGATCCAAAGTGGTAGCCCGGGAAACCATCAGTGCCCTTCGCAAAGACGTAACGGCAAAATGTTATGGGGGCGATATTTCCCGTAAAAGAAAACTGCTTGAAAAACAAAAAAGAGGGAAAGAAACGCATGCGTCAGGTGGGCAATGTAGAGATTCCTCAGGAAGCGTTTTTGGCCGTACTGAAACTAGACGAATAGGGTTCGCGGATTGGCAGCTCCACTAGTTGTTCCCTTTTTTCTTGTTTTTCTCCGACTGCTGTTTAAGCAGCTCTTCGTTGATGCCTCCGGCATCATTGAGAATTTTCTGTTCCTGCGGGAATTGTCCTTCCTGAAGGGAGGTATTGAAAATTTTAGAAACGTGGAGCCACTGTCCGTTCTCCCATACAAATCCTTCGTAATCCCCATCGGGCACATAGGTTTCTTTGCGGTCTGGCTCATCCGATTCTGAGATCAGGTGGTCGTATACGATCATTTGAAGGGAGGTATCGTAGTTAAAGGTGGTGGTTGCTTCTTTTTTATACTCCAGATAAAATCTCAGGACCTGTTTTTTGTTTGCTTTGGCTGAATCATTTTTAAAGGAGAAATAAGGTCCCCCAAATACCGGCTGGCCTTGTTCGTTAAAAGTGAGTACATCCATCCATTTCTTATTGCTGCTGATGGTAAAGTCATCATATCCAAGCAGGGTATAAATATTTTTGCCGTTGTAATTTTTTTCTATGATTCGGTAATAGATCGCACCGATCCAGTTATTGGCAGTCCTCACCGAATCAAAAGGTCTTTTGGAAAACATGGAGACATCGTGCAAGGGATAGAGTTTGAGGGAACCATCGTCCGTCCGCATCTGAATAGCTCCCCGTTGAAAAAAAACATATGCATCTTTTTTTATCTGCCAGGTAAAGATCCGAAAACTACTGTCCGGTGCATACAACTTAGAAATGGTTTGAAGGGAATCAAAGGGGAAAAAAAAGGAGTTCTGAACTTTTAAAGACCGGACAAGCATCCGGATAAAAAAAAACTGTCAGCACGAAAGCGTTGATTGGTTTCCTGGGCATTGATGATATCGTAGGCATACCGGGACAGCGAATCCTGATGTTTCTCCAGTTCCTTTTCCTGTTGGTCAGAAATATGACTGTTGGAAGGCGACTGACCGGAGACACGGAAGAAAAAAAGACCTGCCAACACAACAAAAAGAAAAGAAAACTTCTTCAGGGTCATGGATAAAGTTTAAAATCCGATCACAATTTACAAGGAAGATCAGGAACCACCCCGAAACCTGTCATTTCTTTAAAAAATTTATGATTTTTTCAAGGCTTCTGCCAATTCATCCAGATTGTTAAAATACAGATCGATATCAGGATGAGGTAAATTCAAGTCCGGACTGGTTGTTTTCAGGAAAATGGTTTTCATGCCGGCATTTTTACCGAACCCCATATCACTCATGTTGTTGCCCACCATCAGGGATTTAGTCAGCTGAATTTCTGGAAAATCCCGGGCTGCCTGATGAGCCATGCCTGGATTTGGTTTCCTGCAGGGACTGGACGGATCCCCATCCAGACAATAGTAAATCCGGTCGATCCGGCCTCCTTTTTCTTCTATGCTTTTGATCATGTGTACATGGATATCCTCCAAATCTTCCAGGCTCATGATTCCTCTGGTGACACCCCGCTGGTTGGTTGCCAGGATCAGGCGCTGGAAACGGGAATTAAAAAATTGTATATTTTCTTGGGTGTGCGGATAGAAAATAAATTCATTCCAGTTGCGTACATAAGTCCCGGGCAATTCATAATTCACTACTCCATCCCTGTCAAGAAAAAGGGTCCAGGTCTTGTCTATTTGAGAAAAGTCGAACATGATGTATTCTTCAGGTAATTTTCAGCTATAAATGTTTTGTTTTGATGGGTATCAAACGTTTGGAATCACTCCCGCGGTTTATCTGCCGCTCCGGGTTACCCATTCCATTTGTGCCCTGGCATAGTCTTCTGGGATGCCGATGTCAATGAAGTATGACTCAGAGATCATCCCCATGATGAGCTGATCCCGGTATGTTTTTTCCAGATAATCCTTTTCAAAAGAAAAGACCTGCGGGAATGAGCGTTGAAGAAAACGGGTTAGATCCAGCGCATACACGCCCCCGTTAATCAACCCGGTTTCGCGGTATTTTTTTTCACTAAAGCCAACAACCCTTAGTTTGTCTACTTCCACCACACCGTACCGGTCAAAGGCCGTCATGGGTTTAAGAGCAATGGTACAGGCGGCTCTTTGCAATTCATGAATGATGGCCAAATTAGAAAAGGACACACCAAAAAAGGTATCCGCATTCAGGACGATCACACTGGAGGATGTAGCCAGCGTCGCCGCTTTGAAAACGGCCCCTCCGGTGCCCAGGGGTTCCGTTTCTGTAGAAAATACATAGGATTCCGCCGGCAGATAGTTTTTGACAAAAGCCTCCATCTGTTCAGATTGATATCCCAGTGCGAAGATGAATTTTTTTACTCCCTGTTCCCTGGCAAAATCCAGGAGATAGGATAGAAAGGGTTTCCCGTTGATGGGTGCCAGGCTTTTAGGTAGCTCTCCAACAACCGGCCTCAGCCTTGTTCCGAGGCCGCCGGCCAGTATGATTGCCTCGGTCATCATAAATTATTATTTAAAAAATTCTTTTTCGACTAGTTCGCAAACGATATGACCCATTAGGATATGCGCTTCCTGAATCCTGGGCGTATCGGTTGAGGGAATAGCAAAGAGATAATCCGACAGGGACTTCATTTTTCCGCCGCTGGCTCCGGTGAATCCAATGGTAATCACTTTTTTTTGACGGGCAGCTTCAAAAGCATGAACAATGTTTCCTGAATTTCCAGAAGTGGAAAGTCCCACAAGCACATCCCCCGGATGGGCAATACCCCGGATAAGGCGGGCATATACTTCATCGTAACTGTAGTCATTGGCAACGGCCGTGAGATAGGAAGTGTTGCAATGCAATGCTTCTGCCGGTAAAGCCATCCTGTCGGTATAAAACCGGCCTGAAAATTCTGCTGCCAGGTGCTGCGCATCGGCGGCACTTCCACCGTTTCCCGCAAAATATACCCGATGACCGGTCTTAAATGCGTCTACGATCACACGGACGACTTCCTGGGTGGTGGCCAGCATGCCTTCATCGGCCAGGATTTTCTGCTTGGCGCTTATCGAAGCGCTGATGATTTGCTTGATATGATCGATCATATAATATTATTAAATGGTCCAGGTGGTTAGACCATGGTCCACAAACTGATAGGTTTTACAATGTCCCCCAAAATCGCTGAGACGGGCCATGACATCAAATTTCGTATTGCCGGGGCAATAAAAAATCATAAAACCGCCACCTCCCGCCCCGGAGATCTTACCCCCGGTGGCGCCCGCTTGTTTTGCCGCTTCATATATTTCTTCCATCCGGTCATTGGAAATACCGGCGGCCATTCGACGCTTTTGCTGAAAACCAAAATCAAGTATTTCTCCGATTTCATGCAAGCGTCCTTTTAACAAAGCTTCTTTCATCCGAAGAGATTGTTGTTTGAGTTGATGCATGGCTTCAATGGAGGAAGTGTTTTTATCCAGTACGTTCTGGCTCTGCCTGGTAATGATTTTGGAAGATTCCCGGCTGGTGGCTGTATAGTACAACAGAAGGTTATTTTCCAGTTCAAACAAATGTTGTTGTTTTACCCGGAGTGGATTGACGATTACTTTTTCTTCATCAAAAAACTCCATATAGTTTACACCTCCAAAGGTAGCCGCATATTGATCCTGTTTCCCGCCGGCCATCTTCAGGTCCTTGCGTTCAATTTCGTAGGCCAGCTGGGCCGTGTCGTATTCCCCCAAGGGCAGTTTCAGCATTTCGGCAAAAGCGCCCACGATGGCTACCACCAAAGTAGAGGAGGTACCCAAACCTGAACCGGCGGGCGCATCTACGAAAGTGGACAACTTAAATCCAGCGGGCATGCCGGTAAACTGTCTCCGGATCCGGTCATACACCCCTTTATGCAAATCCAGCACGCCGTTGAATTCTACGGGTGAACCCTTTCGGATAAGCTGTTTGGTTTTGTAGTCAATGGATTCAAACTGGACTTCCTCGGAATCGTTGATTTCTATATTGGCATAAGCGTAAAGGGAAACGGTTGCGTTGAGAATGGCGCCTCCATATAGATCACTGTAGGGGCTGACATCCGTCCCGCCACCCGCCAGTCCTATCCTCAAGGGAGCTTTACTTCTGTATATCATGGGATAAGCCAAGAATGGTATTTACCAGGGTTTTCCAGGAAAATTTTTTCTTTTCTTCGCGAAGATGAGGAATAAAATACGGTTCGCCTAATTCGTAGAATCGCCTGATCGCTTCTGCCAGCGCTGCTGGCGCCGCTTCGGTTACCAGGCCGGTTTTTTCATGAATCACCTGTTCTGCAAAGCTGCCAGCACCGGACACGACCATGGGTTTTTCGAAATGGTAGGCAAGGGGAGTGACACCGCTCTGGGTGGCATGGCGATAGGGTTGAATGACTGCATCGGCAGCGCACAAATAATATTTTACTTTGGAATCGGGAATAAAATCTGTTTTGAGAATCAATTGGTCTTCTATTTTCAATTGCCTGATCAAGTCAAGATACTCTGCCCGGTCACCATAGAATTCCCCGGCTATCAGCAACCGGATCCCGGAATTTTTTAAGCGAGGTTCGGCCATTGCTCGCAGTAATATATCCAGTCCCTTGTACTTGCGAATAAATCCAAAGAATAAAATGATTTGATCGGAATCCCCGATCGGTAAATGATGGGTAGTGTGCAAGTATTGCCGTGCCTTCGCCTTGGAGACCATCTCACCGAAATTGTCATAAAGCGGATGAATAACACGTTTGGCGGGTTTGGTCTTTTCAAATTTCCGAAGGTCGTCCATCACTCCTTCACTCATGGTAACAAAGCCATCACAGGATTTCAGAAAATATCGGGTGAAGAGTGGATCTCCCGGCCTTTTTTCATGGGGTAGGACATTATCGGTAATAGCAATAATTTTTGTTTTCCCGTTTTTTCTTACCCTTCTTAAAATCGTGCCCAGGGCAGGACCCATAAAGGGCAACCAATAGCGAACTACGATGAGATCCGGGGATGCTTTTTTCAACCGGTTACCAACGATAACCCAATTCAACGGTGAAACGGAATTGATGACGCTGTGAATTTCAATTCCTGCGGGCGGCGGATCTGAAGAATATTGAGTTGTGCCAGGAAAAAGAAATCGGGGGTATTGCAAAGAGAATGAATAGATGGAACAATCATGGCCATCTTCCAGGAATGCCCGGCATAGCCGTTGATCAAAACTGGCAAGACCTCCTCTTAAAGGCCAGGCGGGCCCGATGACAACGATTTTCATAACCCCGTTCTCTTTTCAACCAGGTAACTGTTGCGATTGGGAGAATTCCTGGAAATCATCTCTGCTAAAAAACCGGTCACAAAAAGTTGGGTACCTAAAATCATGAACAACAAGGCAACAAAAAACAAGGGTCTTTGGGTAAATCCCGTCTTATCGAAAAAGATTTTTGAAATAGCCAGGTATATGGAAACAATAAAACCGAGCAGGAAAAAAAGGCTGCCCCAGGAACCAAACAAGTGCATGGGTCTTTTGCCATATTTTCCGACGAACAAGATGGAGGCCAGGTCCAGACCGCCCGTGATCAGGCGTCCGACACCAAATTTTGAAACCCCGTATTTGCGGGCGTGGTGTTCGACCACTTTTTCACCAATCGTTGTAAATCCTGACCATTTGGCGATCAGGGGGATATACCGGTGCATTTCACCATATACTTCAATACCCTTTACTACTTTATTGCGATAGGCTTTCAGTCCACAGTTGAAATCGTGCAATTTAATTTTAGAAACTTTGGAGGTAACCCAGTTAAAAAACCGGGAAGGGATGGTTTTGGATATGGGGTCATGGCGAACCTTCTTCCATCCACTGACCAGATCGTAACCTCCTTGGGTTATCATTTGGTAAAGGGCGGGGATCTCATCGGGACTGTCCTGCAAATCCGCATCCATGGTGATAACCACTTTTCCCTGACAGGTTTTGAATCCCTCATTCAGGGCTGCCGATTTCCCATAATTTCTCTGAAAACGGATTCCTTTGATGCAGTCGTTTTGATGATGGAGCTTTTCAATGACCTCCCAGGATGAATCCGTACTGCCATCATCCACCAGGATTATCTCATAAGAAAATGAATTGGCTTTCATCACCCGGTCAATCCAGGCAGTCAGTTCGGGAAGCGACTCCTCTTCATTCAACAAAGGAACAATAACGGATATGTCCATATTATATCTTGGATTCGGCTGATTTGGGTTTTTGTTTGCGAACAACGAAAGCGAATAGAAATCCGAATATGCTGTCTACTACTACGGCGGTGCCATAACCCTTTATCAATCCGGAGGGTCTCATCTGATAGATGAGCGAATCGACACCCACCATCCGCTGGTTAATGTCCTCGTTCGTAAATTTCGGATTGGTCCGGAAAAAGGCAAGCGAATTGCTTTTAAATTTTTCTGCAAAACCTGGATCAATCCACTTCATATATACCAGATCAAATACTACATAAAATGCTTCTGCAATGAGAATCGCAATAAAAATGGTTTGAAATATTTCCCTGACTTGCGCATAGCCGCCGAGTTCAGCTTTTCTGAAAATTCCTGCCATCAAAAAAATCAGCAGGATCAGAAAATAAGAAACCAGCGAGGACAAAAAATATATGTCTGTATTGTAGCTGAAAAATTTAAATCGACAGAACAGGAAAATAACATACAGGAATCCGGCAATCAGCCCAAATCGGACACCGACGGTATATTTAGATATTGGATTCATGGACTAAGCGGGTGGATTGTCCTTGAAAATGGTTGGTGTCGCTTCACTTTTCTTCGTGAAAGCGGCGCCCAACAGCGATCCGATGATGCCTACGATGAGTGTGCCCAAAAAGGCAAAGATGGCCAGCGGCACCGGCGTCATAAATTTCTTTGTCATGGCTATCCCCTGGTCAATCTGATCTTCGGACATATTGCCTTTTGCTTCCATGCCGGCCCTTGTCTGCTGGAGGAGCTGATCCACATATTCAGGGAATATCAGAAAAACGGAAATCAAGGAGTAAATCATGATCAATACGGCCAAAACCAGGGATACTTTGAAGCCGTATCCAAAAACATTTCCAAAACTGACTCCATCGGTTTTTTGTTTCCCGAACTGGATGCAAAAAACAATCAGGACTACGACTTCGACAATGGTGCCGATCCATTTAAACCAGGTTTCGAACCGAAGGTGAGCAAAACCTCCAATTAGGTCTATAACCATCAGGATGAGGGCTAACAGGAGCCCTTTAGTTAAAAAGTCAGAAGATTTCTTTTTCATACAGGCTGTTTTAGTTAGTTGATAAATGAGTCAAATGTAAATGTCCTTTTGTTACGGTAGCAATCACCTTTCCAGTAAAGTTCTTGCCATGAAAAGGTGAATTTTTGGATTTAGAAGCTGTTTTATTTAGATCAAATGTCCATTTTTTAGATACATTAAACAGGGTCATGTTGCCGGGCTGGCCCTTTTCTATGGTGGAGGATGGCAGGTTGAAGATTTTCCGGGCGTTCCCACCGAACAAGGCATAGATCTTTTCTGCGCTTAAATCCGGAAACAGGGTTTGAATGACCGGATAAGCCGTTTCCAGTCCCGTCATCCCGTATTTCGCATTTTCAAATTCCAGTATCTTGCTGTCGTATTCATGAGGCAGGTGATGGGAGGCAATACAATCGATGGTTCCGTCCAAGACCGCCTGTTTGAGTTGCTGGATAACGGAAGGAGGTCGCAAAGGTGGGTAGACTTTTAGATTGGTATCATAATCCACGAGGTCTTTGTCGCTGAAGAAAAGATGGTAGGGGGTAACCGAGCAGCTGATATCGGTTCCGGATTCCTTCCCTCGACGGATATAATCCAGTGATTTGGGTGAAGTCACTCCCGTAAAATGAATCCGCGATCCCGTATACCTGGCCAGTTTTATGTCCCGGGCGATGATGAGCTCTTCGGACATCATGGGTTTGCCCGGCAATCCCAGTTGCGTTGAAATAATGCCTTCGTGGATCAGACCGCTGGGCGAAATACTGGTATCGTCCGGGATCTGGATAACCACTCCCTGGAATGCTTTGACATATTGCAAGGCTTTGACCAGGACACCGGAGGATTGTACAGGATGCAGCCCATCAGAAAAGGCCACGGCGCCACTGTTTTTCATGTCGTACATCTCTGCCAAATGTCGTCCGTCCAGGTTTTTGGTAATGGCTCCGATGGCATGGATGGTTACCGGAAGGCTTCCACTTCTGTGCTGAATAAATTCAACCTGGGATTTATTGTCGGTCACGGGCTGAGTATCGGGGATCAGAAAAACGTCCGTGAACCCACCGGCTGCCGCTGCTGCCGAACCTGTCTCCAGGGTTTCCTTAAATTCAAAGCCGGGATCTGAAAAGTTAGAGAAAATATCGACCCACCCCGGACTCACCTGCAGGTCCTGTTCCTCGATGATTTGGTCTGTTTTTTCGTCGATAGAGGGTGCAATTTCCCGAATGATGCCTTTTTCTATCAAAATATCCTGAATGGTTCCGTGGTGGGAAGAGAGGGGGTCAGTAATGCAAGCCTGTTTGATTAGCAGCTTCATCTATAAGGAATTATGCGAAGATACGGTTTCAGTTTGAATTCATTTTCGCCCATTGCCTTTTTATCTTAGATTTGCAGCCCTCTAAGGCAGGAATCTGGGTAACTGGTAACCCGTCTGAAGTGGTTGAAAGAAGAGTTCGGGACGTAGCGCAGCCCGGTAGCGCGTTTGCATGGGGTGCAAGAGGCCGCTGGTTCGAATCCAGTCGTCCCGACAATTCGCGTTGCAAACAACGCCAATGGCCCGTAAAACTCAGTGTTTACGGGCTTTTTAATTTTTCCCATATCAAATTATTGCAAAAAAGATCAATTCTCGTGTGAACAATAAGGTGAACAGAATTTAGAATTTACATTTGTTCTTAAATTCGACTTAACCTTATAATGGTCAATTAATTACAACAATTTAAATTGATCTGTTTCGATGAGTTCTGGGTTCATTTTTCGTGTTTCGAGGTGAACAGAATTGTGTCAAATGATTACATCACGATTTAAATGAAAAGCAATGAGAAATGAAAACACTTTTGGTCTTCACTTTATTTTGCGTGTAGGCCGTTCCGTTAAAGGCAAGTCTCCCATTTATGCAAGGATTTCGGTGAACAAGACAAAATGCGAGCTGGCATTAAAGTGCCACATCCGCAAAGAGGATTGGAATTCTGTCAGAGGTGCTGCAAAAACAGGGAATGAGGAGTTGAAATTATTGAACAGCTACTTGGAAGAAGTAAGGGGGAAATTGGTAAAGCAGTATCGTGCGTTACACATCACCGACGCCCTTTTGACCGCTGAGTCTGTTAAGGATGCTTACTTAGGCATCAATGAAAATAAGCGGAAGTATACATTGCTATGGGTCGTTGCAGAGCACAACCTGATGATGCAAAAGATCCTCAAGCATGGCACAATGAAGAATTATTCCACAACAGAAAAGTACCTAAAAGCCTTTATTCCCCATAAATTCAGAAGTGATGACATTTTCCTTTCAAAGCTAAATTATGAGTTTATTTCAGGTTTTGAATTCTATGTCAGGAGTAACTCCATCAAAGAAAATGACCCGTGTGCTAATAATGGAACTATGAAACATATGGAACGGCTAAAGAAAATGGTTAATTGGGCCGTAAAAAATGAATGGTTGGATAAAAATCCCTTTTCCAATTTTAAATTGAAATTTGACAGACAAGAAAGGGAATGTTTAAATGAAATCCAATTAACTGTTATCAAAACTCACGACTTAGAAAATCCTACTCTTCAGTTGATTCGTGACTTATTCGTATTTAGTTGTTATACGGGTTTGGCTTATATTGATCTAATTGAACTTAAACCCAATGAAATTGTCACCAGCGTCAACGGAGTAAAATGGATTAAAACAGCCAGGGAAAAATCAGGAGTCGTCGTCAATATTCCTTTGTTAGATGATGCGATAAATGTTTTGGATAAGTACAGTAACGATAAACGCGCAATAGTCAAAGAAAGAGTATTTCCTCTGGTTAGCAACCAGGAAATGAACCGTGGTCTTAAAGTAATAGCAGAAATCTGTGGAATTAAAAAGCATCTTACTTTTCACCTAGCCAGACACACTTTTGCAACTACTGTAACCCTAATGAACGGCGTCCCAATTGAAACCATAAGTAAAATGCTCGGACATACCAAACTAAGTACAACGATGATTTATGCCCGGATTTCGCAAACTAAAATAGGCCTGGATATGGAACTTCTTCAGAATAGACTTGAAGCCGAGAGAAATAAGGCAAAACTGATGATTGTACGCCAATAAGTTTAAACGAGTGTAACAAGAACTATAAGGAAGTTTTTTACAAACGTTCAAGGTTTACCAACTGGTCCTGTTCAAAATTTGATCAGGATCATTTTCAAAATAAATTTTAATTTAATTTGCACTAAAACGACAACTTCCGTGAATTTTTTTTTGAATAAACTTAGTATATAATTTGACAAATAAATTTAAAAATTGTGTGTTATGGAAAATGTGAAGAGCGCAACAAAAGGACAATTATTTGAAAGACCTCGCCTTTATAGGGATCAATTACTCACCCTCGAAGACCTGACGGATTTCAAAAGACAGCTGGTATTCGAAATTAAAACACTTCTCAAAGAACAAACCGGCCAACCTGTTAAAAAATGGCTCAAGTCTAAAGATGTTCGAAAATTGCTTAATATCTCTCCGGGAACACTGCAAACACTTCGGACAAAAGGAACCTTACCATTTACCCGTGTTGGAGGAGTGATTTATCATGATGCTGAAGATATTCAGCAAATGTTAGAATCAAAAAAACTTTACCGGAGAACTACGGCATAAACCAAGGATTATTAATCGGGTGTTGACAATACTTATTAATAAAATTAATTAAAAGACTGACAAATAATCAGGTAAGACTTTTTGTATAAACTCTCTTTCTTATTCGGTAGCCATCTGAGAAATAATCGTTGATTGTCCGACCTTTTGATATTTACCTCATGGATATTTGCGTCTAAACTGAATTCAACCGTTAAAGCAATTTAGTAACCAGAAAGCCACTTCGACCAGATTATTTCTATGGTTGATTTAAAAGCGTTTTGAATTTTATTTTCACCCGCAAAAATGATCTTGTAAGAACAGGGATTGAGACCTTGAGACATATTTCTATTAAAAGCGAGCGGTGTTATTGTTTCACAATAACCCTTCGCTCGCTTTTACTCCCGTTGGTCGCAAAAGATTCTAAATAATTCTCTAACGATATTATGGAAAAGCATATCCGCCGAAAAAAACTTCCACCAGGAAGACCCCTAAAGGCAGTCAAAAAGGAAATTACGGTGGGAACCAGATTTAGTAAGATTGAACACTTTGTCGTCAAACAAAAGGCCGGCAGAGCTGGACTTAAACCTTCGGAATATATCCGCCAGGCGGCGTTTGCTTGCACTATAAAAGCTGGAATTACTGAAGAAGACAGGCAATTTGTCAGACAGTTGGTTGGAATGGCAAATAATTTAAATCAGTTAACCAAGCTCGCAAACCAGTATGGCTTTTTAAGGATTGTCCTGCATTTCGAAGAGTTGAGGAATAAGATTGATGGTCTGTTAAAAGAGTTGAAAAATGGTAAGCAAAGTAATTAGTGGAAAATCTTTTCATGGATGTTGCCGATACGTGTGCCAGGATATTATCAGGTCAGTGGTTCTGGCCACCGAAGGAGTCCGGGGCCATAGCCATAAATTGATGGCTGATGATTTTGACATGCAGAAGGGAATGAGACCTGGAAAAGAGAAAGCAGTATTCCATGGAATCTTAAGTTTTTATCCAGGCGAAAACCCGTCGGATCAAACAATGGTGGAGATCGCAAAAGCTTACCTGGAAAAATCCGGCATTCGGAACACCCAGTATTCGATCACTAAGCATACTGATAAAAAACACCTGCATCTCCATGTGATCGCAAATATGGTAAACAACAAAGGGGAATCTATTTCCGACAGTTGGCTGGGCGCCAGAGCCCGGCGAGTCTCCCAGGAGTTGACCATTAAACATGATCTGAAACAAGCCTTGAACAAGAAATTGGAATTAACCAACTTGGATGCTTTGAGTGAATATGAAGCTACAAAATATAGGATTTATCAAAGGATCCAACATGCACTTCCTGGTTGCAGGGATCTGGTGCAGCTTAAAGAAAAATTACTCAATCAAGGTATAGAAACGGTTTATAAGTATAAGGGGCATACACAAGAAATACAGGGCATCAGTTTCAAAATGGAGAAGTACTCTTATAAAGCCAGTCAGGTGGACCGGCAGTATTCTTATATTAAACTCGAACGAATCCTAAAACTACAGCAGGAGCTGATATTAAAACAGGCATTAAAGCAAGAACAATCCCCGCGGAAATCTAAGGGATATGGGCATCATTGCTAATCCATTAAGACGAAAGTATTATGGAAGACATTTTACTGCAAGCTATTGTTGACAAACTGGAGGCGCTAGATAAAACCACTGAAAAGTTATCTAAAATGGTAGACGGCGTAACGAATTATTCGCCCTCTTTTAAAGAGGTAAATGAAAAAATTAGGATGGTTCACATGGAAGTTCGTGGGATTCCTGAACAGATTTCTTTTCCGGAAAAAGAAATCTATTCGCAGAGAATGGCAACAGATAGTTTATTAGCCCAATTGAAACAGCCACTTAACCCAAAAGTTAAACATATTCATTACTTGGATACACCCATGCTTTTGTGTATCGCGATGACGATCATTATTTTAGGATTGTCCTTCTGGATTAATATTTTATATGATGATATCCACTGGATTGAAAAATTCCCGCATGATCATTCAGTAACCTTACCATCCAACATACCGGAAAATCAGGCGATATCAAAACATCAAAAATTGAAGTCAAAAAGCTTTTTAGTGTATAGGAATTCGAGGGATTCGTTAACCAGGTCTAAAAAAATGATGGAGGATTCTATTTATAAGCTACTAATGAGCAATTATGAACAAAAACGCCCGGAAATGCAAACGAACCCTGCCGGCCAAAGACCAAACCAAGTCAAAAAAAGTGAGGATTCCGATAGGCCTTAGACAACCAGCAGTTAAAATTTCCTAGCTGCTCCTGAATAGGTATTTCATTCTCCGATGCATTTTTGTAAATTTGGTAATGCCACTAATAATCAGCGAAGAACCTTTATATGTGTTTATCGTCCATTGGAAGCGCCGTGAACAGTTTCCCGATGAAACCTTCAATACAACCCGAAACATAGGCATTAAATATCCTTCGTATAAAGAAGAATTGCTTAATCAGCACTTTGAATGTACTAATGAGAAGTTTGAGGATTCGGAAGTGATTATCCAAAGGGAACCTATCAGTTATGTGCCAGACGAACAGGCGCCGAAGCCAAGCTTTCCGAAAGTTCGATTTTGGGAACTTCGAATAGATGAAATGAATTGGATAAAGTCTTATCGTACTGTGATTCAAAGAATTTTAGAGCGAGGTCCCGTTACTGAATGGCAGGAGCTCATTCGTTACTATGGTCTTGCTAAAGTCAGTAATGTCATTAGAAATGAAATTTTAGACCTGCCCGATTATACCATAAAGGAAGTTTGCGATTTTTTTAAATTTAAAAAAGAAGATTTGTTATGTTATATACGGAAACAGTCGAAGCCAAAACACTGGATCTGATTAGAAAATTAATGGCTGATTCTGAACTAAAAGGCTTTAATCTGGTGGGTGGCACAGCACTTTCCCTGCAAATCGGTCATAGAATATCCGAGGATATAGATTTATTCTCCCAGAAAGAATTTGATGCTGCAGCGTTGAAGAGTTATTTAGAGAAAGAATATGGCTCCATTATTAAAATAGCCGAAGGCAATACAATAAGAGCAGAAATTGGAGAGGTGAAATTGGATATTTTAGCCCATCAATATCCAATGGTTAAACCTGCAGTGGAAGTTGAGGGGATCCGATTTACATCCTTAGAGGATATAGGGGCTATGAAAATAAATGCGATTGTCAGAGATGGAACCAGGGTAAAGGACTTTATAGATATGTATTCTTTGCTTGAATATAAAAGCTTAAAACAATTGGTTTCTGCTTATGTGAGTAAATACCACCCGGATGTGTCAGAAAATATGGCTTTTCAATCTCTAAAATACTTCCAGGACGTGGACCTTTCTGCGACTGCCATAAATTTACTCAAGGACTTTGAATGGACAAAAGTCAAGGAACGACTGGAAAATGCAGTAAAAGAATCTGAAAAGATATTCGTCTCCCAAGATCAATCAGTTAAACACTCTCTGGAACAGAAATTGGAAACTATCCAAAAGCAAGATCGAACACTTGCACACAAGAAATCCATGAAACCGAAAGGAGACGAGTCATAGCCAAGGCATTAGTTGGTTCAAGGCGCCAACTAAGTATGGGTAAAACAAAAATGTTTGGTGTTTTATTTTTTATCAACTTGAATTGGACAAACGATCGTTCGATTTTATTTTCAAAAAATTGTCTATATTTGATTGGAAAACAGCTCTTTAACTTCAAATATGCGGAAAAGTGAACAAGAGAAGATTTTAGCTTTAAATATTTGATTCAGAAGTAATTTAAAGCCATTGGATAGGTCAGTCGCTATACATTGGGTTATGAGTTGTTTGCATGTAACCAGGATTCTGGTCCGGGATTATTGATCCAATAAAAAGGAAAGGATCTGTTGCGATAGGTTTCTTGCGCTGGGAGGATCATAGTTGCTCAAAACGATTACCGTAAAGCTGCCATCGCGAAACATTCTGAGGTCGCCATTCATCCCAGGCGCACCGCCGCCGTGGCCCGCTATATGTTTCCCATTCATGATATAGTCTTCAAACCCATAAGCATACTTGTCTTCTTTGCCATTTCCCATAGTATCAAAAACTTTACCGTTCAATAAAGTATCGGTGAGCGTGGCGTTCAGCAACGTGTGGTTTTTCAATGCCATGCTGAACCGCAGGAAATCACCCGCGGTGGCGTAACCACCACCCGCCGAGCTGCCTTTTAGCGGCAGCGTTTCCCAATTCATTATCCTTGGCTTCACGCGTAACGGGTCAAAGCCAGCGGGCGAGGTGTAGCCGGTCGCCAGGTTGGCTACCACAGAATCTCTTTTATATGAATCGGTATGGTGCATCCCGGCCGGTTCGTAAATATGGCGCCTGATGTAATCGAAATAATCTTCGTCGGATACTTTTTCGACTACCAGTCCAAGGACTATAAAACCTGCATTGCTATACGACCAGCTGGTGCCGGGCGCAAACAACAGCGTGTCCTTTTGAAAGATCGGCAAATAGGACTGGAGCGCAATATATTTATCGCGATGCGTGAAATATTCATCCTTGAAAAAGTCACCCAGACCCGAAGTATGGGTCAACAACTGTGCGATGGTGATCTTCTTTGCGATAGCCTGGTTGGGATAATCGGGTAGGATATTTGACAGCGTATCAGTATAAGACAGTTTGCCGGCTTGCACCAGTTGCCCGATCGCTATAGAAGTGAACATTTTGTTCATCGAGCCGATACAAAAAAGAGTCGTTATATCGTTCGGTACGTTAAACCGCTGGTCGGCCAGGCCATAGGCTTTATTAAAAATAACTTTGTCATTTTTTGCGACAAGCACCACGCCTGAGAATTGGCCGATTTCGGTAAGATGGATCGCATGCCGGTCGATCTCTTCGGCTATTGCACCTTCATCCGCTACCTTATGCGGCCATTGATATTGTTTGGTGATGGCAGGGGCCTCCACCATCCTGGCACCAAAACCGTCCAGCTTACCCGGTTCTGACCTTATGAGCTGCGTCCGCAGTTCCATCCAATGGCCGCCTTTTTTACTCCGGAGGGTCATCGTGATGGCGGCCGTATCTGCCGATGGATGGATTTCGACCACCTCCACACCCCCTAATTGCTGATTGAAAAACTTCATCCATAACATCCAGCGATCTTCCCCCATATGGACTATGGAGCTGCTTTCATTGGAATGTAAAAAGGCCTGTTGTTGTTGTTCGTCGCCGGTGTTGATGACCCCGATGAAATGCTCGGCAAGTTGGCCCAGCGTGCTATGCGGAAAGTCCTGTGCAAAGGCCGCGGAGGATGCACATAAAACAAAGAGGACAATCAAAATTATTTTCATACTCAAAAATAAACTATCTATTTCTTCAAAAATAGAACAGGATTAACCAGGTTGGTTTTTTTATGTATTCCGCAATAATTGCCTGTATTGAAAAGGGGAGAGGTGATTAATTTCTTTAAAACAGCGGTTGAAATGACTTTGGTCAGCGAAACCGCATAAATAGGCAATTTCTGTCAGCGAGTATCTACTGTTCCGGATCAGGGTTAATGATTTCTCTACCATAATCGTTCGTAGGTATTCACTTATCGTACACTGAAAATGTTTGTGGAAGTAACGGCAGAGATGACCGGGATGAACGTTCAGTTGAACGGACAGATCTTTCAGGGTTAATTTTTCCCCGGGCAGATTATGTAAGATATCGGACAGCATGAATACCCATTTCGGTGTCTGATGCATATTCCTTTTGGATGGAGTCAGTAGATCAAATACCCGGACCAGCCGTTCCTGGATGGCCAGGCAGGCTTGCGGACCTCCTGTTTTAGCTTCTTTATAAATCTGGTGAAAAATGATCTTAATCTTAGGATGCCTTATATCCATATGTCCAATCACTGGATTGTCCTGTTCAAGGGTACTTTTAAACCAGTCTTTTTTCACCTCTACATAAAAAATAGAATGCGGTTTCGAACTGGAATTCGCGTGAGCGTCTTGCCAGTTTTGAAAAAAAAGATTGCCGGTGTGACGGCTGTATTCCCGTTTACTGGTTCGCTCGGTAAAATCGCCATCCAGCACAAAGGAAAATAAGGGGTTTTCATGGTAGTGCCAGTCCGTGAAGTTGGGTTGATAAGTCACCTGGTTTAACGCCATTTCTTTCGTTTCGAGGAGGTTGATAGCTTTGCCATGATACTTTCCGCTTATCATATGCCGGAACGCCATCCAATAAAATGCCAGCTTGTAGGATTTTGTCGATCAATGATTTATCTTGTCGTTTGCTACACGGTTGTCCGTTTTTGATACAACGCTTGTTTGAATTCATTCAACGGTTAAAACAGCGTGAATATCGACCAGATAATAAATCTCGAGATTAGTTTTATTTAGTATTTTTAGAACGAAAGCAGTTCTTTAATTTATTCCGCGAACAGGAAGGTGAACAAAAAATCATTTTTTGAAATAATCATCTGACTAAGAAATAATTAAAAGCCATTGGCGAGTTCAGTCGTCCCGACGATTTGCGTTTAAAAGACCGCCATTGGCCCGTAAAACTTGAGTGTTTACGGGCTTTTTTATTTTTTCCACGTCAAATTATTACAAAAAAAGGTCATTTCCCGTGTGAACAACGAGGTGAACAAAAACTAAAAATTAATTTTGTACTCGTAGGGCGTTTTGAACCACGGTTGCTGGAAGGGGTATGCTCAATACTCCGTCCCCAGCCTGGAAACTCGGTTGATCCGATACAATAAGCATCCGATGAGAAGTGAAACCTTTAATTGCCAAAAAGCAAAGGAAATCGACTTGGTAGACTACCTAAGAAGTTTAGGGTATTCTGCTGTCAAAAAAAGAAATCAGAGTTTCTGGTATCTTTCTCCATTCAGACAAGAAAAGACGGCTTCCTTCAAAGTCGATCATCGCAAAAATCTTTGGTTTGATTTCGGGGCAGGCATTGGAGGTACGATCATCGATTTCGGCATCCGGTATCATCGATGTTCCGTCAAAGAACTGCTGTACATGCTGGAACAGGAACAAGTGACGCCCTTACCCATTCATCGACCTCCTGAGGAACAGGAGAAAGCCCCAGAAAAAATATCAATTCAGGATGTGCGGGCGATTGCAGATCCAGTATTAAAGCGCTATTTGGCGTCCAGAAATATTTCTTTGGCGCTTGCCAATAGGTATTGCTGCCAAATCGAGTTTGAAATCTATAAAAGAAAACAACGGGCGATCGGATTTAAAAATGATTTGGGAGGTTATGAACTTAGAAATCCGGAATTTAAAGGAAGCAACTCTCCAAAAAGTGTTACCCATATCAAAAACCATCCGGACACGCTCCTGGTATTTGAAGGCTTTTTTGATTTTCTTTCTTTTCACAGTTATCGGGACCGGAAAGAAACTTGCCCAGAACCCTTCGTAAAAAGCAGCGAAAGTTTTCTCATCTTAAATTCTCTTGCTTTTTTTGAAAAATCCTGGAACATTATGGAATCCTATCATCAGATCGATTTATTCTTGGATCGCGATCGTGCAGGTCGAGAAACGACGGAAAAAGCCCTGGAATCGTCCAGCCGGTTTCGCGATAGGAGTGAACTATACCGGGATTTTAAGGATCTCAATGAATTTCTGATTCAAAGCAAACCGGAAGTTCAAAACAAATCCCTGGGTACTAGGAAGTAAAATGGCATGTTAAGCATGGGATTCCAACCGCTCAATGCTTTTAAAAAAGAGAAACCAAGTGGATGGATGTCTCTATGGGCCGCGAAGGGTCCAAACGAGATCATTCAGCTTTTTTATCCAGCATCTCCTCCAGCTTTTTAGCAAGAGAATCGGCTTTTTGATAACGTTCCAATAATTCTTTGCGATTGGAGAGACGCAAAAGAACATTATTGGAAAATTCAATATTACTCACCGCTTCCACCATGTTTTCCTTTCCAGCCGCCTCTTCGCTACCCAGTGAATCTGCCAAAGAAAAATGTTTAAAAAAATAAGGTCCCGTCAAAGTGATGGTAGCCAATTGTTCCGCGTCCTGGACATCCCTTATGATCTGGGTTTGATTGTAATAGTCAAAAAGGATATTTTTTAATTGAATATCCTTTAGCAAGTGAAGGTTTCCGGAGTTTTTCAAATCCGAAAATGTAGCGTCATTGGAAAGGAATTTTGGACGGCTGATGATTTCCCGGATATCGGCGTCCACCTGATGACTCAATAATTTGTCTGGCTTTCTGGCATATAAAAGCAGTTCATTTCCACGCTCCAATAATTTTTCAGTTTGGGCGATCGTTCCTTGTAAGGAGTTTTGATCGATGGTTATGTCCGCATAAAGATTTTTAAGATAAACCTTTTCCAACCTTTCCTCTTTGGATCCATCTCGCCATTCCTCCAAGGCCAGCGTTATGGAAATGCCCAAGATGATCACAAGGATTTCTATGAAATAAGCCGGCCACATTTCCCGGATGAGTCCCGCGACACTCCGTTTTCTTCTGGTGTCCGGAGTATGAACATTTTCCAGTTTCGGTTCTGCGGTTTCTGATGGATTTTCTTCTAAGCTTTCTTCCATAAGCCTTAACCAGGACATTGATTCTTTAATTATTGATCATACAATCTTTCCAAATTACCAATAATTTTAAAACAAAGCCAGGTGTTGGCCAATTAATTCCACCAGGATGATTCATTCAATGGTTCCCTGTCACCATTTTTCCAAACCCAATAATTTTTTTCCCAAAGCAGACAGTTCTGCAACCGGATTTCTTTTTTCTCTTTCCATCGGATCGCCGGGGAATGCATAACCCTGCATCGCATCCCGGTTTTTCCAGCTGTTGATCCGCCACTGTCTCAGTTCTTCGTTTTCTTCCTGTGCGGGCATCATGGCCACGTATTGGGCTATCCGCACTTTATTGTCGCTGGTATTGGCACGAATGCCGTGAGGTTGTAGGCTGTTGAAAATAAGGAGATCTCCCGCTTCCAGCTTCACTTTTACCAGTTCAAATCCTGATATATCCGGCTTGTAATGATCACGGTCCTCTGGCTGGGACAATTTCCAGGTATCATAGGTCCTGTATAATTCTGGCACGCATTGGAAGCCGCCCATGCTTTCATCGGTCTGGTCAGCCAGCGCCAAAACGCCCTGGACGTTTTGTGGTTTTGTCTCGGGATCGTAATCCCAGTGAATAAAACCTTTGTATTCAAATCCGGGTCTGAGCGGAAAATTCAAGTTTGCCCGATCGATGGTTACCCAAAGCTTTTCCGTGCCCCAGATGTCTGCAAAAGCCTGATGCACTTTCGGAAACTGACGATTGTCCCAAAGAAACTGGTGATTGTAAATTTCCACCATTCCAGTATTGTTCAATTCCTTCATTTCCATAGGTACATTGGGTCTTTTGTACCAGCTGTTGACATCCTCCGGATTCTTATTCTCATATTCCCATAGATAGTCTGCCAATTTTTTAACCTGGGCCCTGGGCACGGCATTTTTTATGACGACGTATCCATTGTTAACCCAGAAGGTCCAATCTTCTTCACTCAACAGGCCAAGGGGCTGCCCATTGCTACGGTCATTCAGCCGGATCTGACTGGATTTTGCCGTCGAAGGATTTCCAGGAATTTCTTTGTGAGCCATTGTGGGGCTAGCGGGAGTCATCGTTGCCTGCATCATAGTTGTTTGATTTAATAACCCAAAATTATCCTTGAATACAACCTGAAATTTTCCACCAGTTGATGAGTATTTGCTCTATATTGACATATTTGTTAACTTAATCCTTATTTATCCTGCAATTTGAGACATGAATCAGATTCAATTGGAAAAAATCGGATTTGAACCGGGCAAATCCTTCAAATTGTTTTCCCCCCGATTGAGAAATACATTTCTCTGGCACTATCATCCACAATTGGAATTGGTCTATGTAGAAGCCGATGCCGGAATACGACATGTAGGTACCCATATATCAGGATATACCCAAAGTGATCTGGTGTTCATTGGTGGTAACCTTCCCCACTTAAATTTTGATTATAGACTCAGAAGTGATTACCACCAGATCGTCATCCAATTAAAGACTGACTTTCTTGGAACAGCCATCTCTTCCACACCAGAGCTGCAAACCATTCACCGCTTGTTTACCAGCGCAGACTATGGAATCTCCTTTCATGGTGAAACCAAAAGACTGGTTGCCCAAAAATTAAAACAATTGGAAGGTTTGGGTTCTTTTGATCAGCTGCTGCAACTCATTCAAGTTTTTAAAATACTCTCCGAAAGTAAAGAACAGGTCATCTTAAACAAAGACTTAAGCTCCAAGGATTTTATCCTGAAAGATAAAATCAGGATGGGCGCGATTTATGAATACATAGATCAGTTTTATGATCAAAAACCGGATGTAAACCAGGTGGCGGCTAAAGTCCATTTAACCACACCGGCTTTTTGCCGATATTTCAAAAGACAGACGAACATGACTTTTACCGATTTTGTGAATCAATACCGAATCGAACGCGCAAAAAATCTACTGATGCAGGATAAAAATGTTTCAGAAACCTGTTTTGCTGTTGGGTTTGAGAGTATATCATATTTCAATAAGCTCTTCAATAAAATTGTCGGTGAAAACCCTTCCTCTTTTAAGAAAAGGTGGTCTGTATTGTAAGGGTGGGGAAGGTGTACTGTCTTTTCGCAAAAAAACATGATTCGCATGGTCGCTTTTTAAAATTAAAAAAATACAATTACATTAAACTTCTACCGACTGCAGCTGTTTAAAGAGAAAAAAAGCGAAATCCAACCTTTTTCTTGAATGATCCCATTCTGGCAGCTCCTAGTATTTAATCAAATCGTGGAAATATTTAATTGGAGGCCATACAATGCGCCAGTAGTTTTAAATTTGCTTTTGGTATTAACGATTCGTTAAACAAACAAAGCGAGGCCGATAAAAACAGATGTATTCAATCACTGAATTACCTTGCACTGCAACCCGGTACTGATGCTTAAACGTCTTTATGTAGTAATTTCCCTTCTATACCCTGCAACCCTGCTTGCGCAATTTGTGCCCGACACAGCCATTACTCCGGGCATCAAGCAAATTGATCTGATTGATATCGGCGAGAGAATTTTTAATAAAAATTCTGTAACCCGTGATGACACGATCATCAATAAAAAGGGAAAAATTCATTTCAGTGCTTTCCCGGCTGTCGGATATACCCTGCAAACCGGATTTGCCGGCGTAATCAGTGGGAACGCTGCTTTTTACTTGGGAACGCACAACCACGAGTCTGAAAATATTTCTACCGTCGTATCGAGTATTGCCTATACGGCGAACAATCAGATCATTTTCCCGATTGCCTCGAGCATCTGGACTAAAGACAATAAATACAATATTCTTTCAGACTGGAGATACCTGAAATATCCCTCGCTCACCTTTGGTCTGGGAGGATATACCCAACAGGATAGCAGTTATGAATTGGTTTATAATTATGTCAAACTCCATCAGGCAATTTTGCGAAAAATCGCACGGGATCTTTATGCCGGCATTGGATATGACTTTGACCTTTTCTGGAATATCAAAGAAGTCGATCCTCCGACTGATCACCCCAGCGATTTTGAACAATATGGATATTCGTCTACCGAAAAGGCTTCCGGCATTTCATTGTCCGTAAAATACGACTCAAGAAGAAATCCGATCAATCCTCAAGGAGGAATCTATGCCAATGTGCTTTTTGAGCCCAAATTTACCTGGATGGGCAGCGACAATGACTGGCAGTCCCTACTGCTTGAATTCAGGACTTATATACCTTTTCCTGCTAAATCCAGGAATATTATGGCGTTTTGGAGTTACAACTGGTTTACGCTGGGAGGGCGGCCTCCCTATTTGTTGTTGCCCAGTACGGCCTGGGACGAATTCAGCAATACCGGTAGGGGGTATATCCAAGGAAGGTTCAGAAGTTTGAATATGATCGACCAAGAAGCGGAATATCGTTTTGTTATCACCCGCAACGGTTTGTTTGGGGGTGTAATTTTTGCCAACGCCGAAACCTTTTCGGATGTCCTAACAGGAAAATATGCCGTTATTTCACCTGGAGCCGGATTAGGCATTCGAATCATGCTGAACAAATTTTCTCGGACAAATATAGCGCTGGACTATGCCTGGGGAACACAAGGATCTAGGGGATTTTTCGTAAATCTAGGAGAAGTGTTTTGAAAACCAGCAGGAGCGTAGTGGCCTTGAGGGCTTTATATGATCCCTACATATTTAACCAATAATTTAGTTTCAACACAACAGATCTTGTTCGGACTGAAAAAGGTGTGATATAGTAGTTGTCCGTATAGACCAGAAAAAAATCTGATGCAGGTTTATACCGCCACTGCAAACGGGCATTGATATTCATATTTTTAATTTGCTGGTTGTATTGAACGTATACCGTAAAATAAATCATGTTGGTCAGCGTAATGTCAACCCGAGGACCGACCAATAAAAACCGAGTATTTCCCCAGGGTTGTGGAAGATCAAGCACAGTATAAGAAGTGGCCAAAGTCAGATTGACATAGGGCTGAAAACGGATTCCCGCATCGGTAAGAATGGTTAGTTTATTGCCTTGCGCATAGTAGCCTCCATAACGGATGGAAAAATCATAGGTAAATATGCTTTGAGGTTTGGAGACGAAATCCACTCCGCCTGTCATCCACTTATGTTCTGATCCTATAGGCAGGTATCCTATTCCGGTATTGGTCGGATCGAAAGGTGCTTGCAATTTCACATAATCCTGCATGCCAACGAGGGTCAGTGTGGCCTTATTTCTGAAGGTAATCAACCAATCCACAATGTTCTCATTATCAGTTGTCTGGAATTTTTCATTATAATAAAAATTTGAAAACCATTGTGGGCCATGGCTCAAGACGGATCCTTTGTCTGGGAAAAAATAATAAGATAGTTGCGGATCAATTCGAATATAACCGGTCCTTGGGATATAACCGACTTCTGCCTTGTAGTTACTGCCTATGTACTGATAGGCGCCATTAATCAGCCATTTTTTACTGGAATATTGAAGGTTGCCTGCAACCACCCAATCTTTTCCCGAGGAACCTGGTGTAAATGACTTCATGAAAAGCTGTTTGCCAGTCCAGAAATTATTGGGAGATGCCAGATTATATTCCAGTCCCAGGGTACGGTTATAGGATGTGTAGGCCGGATACGTTGAGTCTTTTCCAGGTTCGTAGTCCACGGATTGTTTGTTCACCCACATGAAGTTGATATTAGACCGGGAGAAAACTTTTCTTTGCAATGCAAGGACGGCAAAATTTTGTTGGGGCAGGCCAAGAGAATCAACTGAATTGGTTTGCATGTCCATGGCACCAATTCGCCAGTTGTTGTCGATTTTGCCACTGAGTCTTCCTCCAAATTCTATGGGTATGCCCAGTCCAATCCGACGCGAAAAAAACGGCCGGATGTCTGTATATCCAAAATTGTTGAACTGATCCCCATTCTCCAGGAAGAACTGTCGTTTTTCCGGATAAAATAATTCATAACGGCTTAGGTCGACTACCTGCTTGTCTACTTCAATCTGCGAAAAATCCGGATTTACGGTTAGATCCAGGTTGAGGGAGGAAGTAATACCAATCTTTGCATCGCCACCCACCATCGTCTTGTATTGTGTAGGAAGAGATGGGTTAAAAGTTTTGAAGGCTTGGGTAAGCACATAGGGAATGAGTGAAATATTGGTGCCGGGCGCGGGTGGAATGGTATCCCAAAGCAAAGTACCCGTATAGGCCAATGATGCGGAGGGAAATTGTCGGGGTACCGGGGCCCAACTCGATTTTTCTGTCGTTTTCAGATCATTTCGACTCAGGTTAATCCCCCAGTTGGTCAGGTATTTTCTGTATCTAAGGGTTTTAAATGGGATAGCCACCTCCATGATATATCTGTCAGAATATTGCTTGACCTTCGAATACCAGATATTGTCCCAACTCAGGTCGACTTTACCTCCCTCGTACATGGAGCCGTCCCATTGGGCGCCATCCGCATTGGTTCCGAAAGTAAATCCGCTGGTCTGGTCCCCGTAAGTATCCAGAAAAAAAATAAAATTGTCGTTTTTGCTGAAGCTGAAATCCCGCCTCAGGGATTCGACCATATTCGGTCCTGGTTTACCGTCATAACAAACCGCTGACAGGTAAAACATATTTGAACTATAGGTCATACGCACTTCCGTCCTCACATGTGCGAAAGAAGTATCCATGGGAAGGATCATATAAAAGTCCTTGGCTACTTCGGCTTGCGACCAGGACGGTTCATCCAAGACACCATCAATGGTGATGGGTCCGGAAGCATGATGAATATGAATTAAATAGCCGGCATTCTTCTTTTGGGAAAAAACAGAACTCCAAAGCAGCAAAAAAATGAACAGAGTCAGGCCAGTCCTCATCTACAGGATCATTGTTGTGGGACGAAAAAATACGATTTATTGCCGAATAGCTTCATTTTAGCTTGCATTTAACTATAAATCCTTCTACTTTTAGCCACCACTTTTCAATAAATGGCGTAATAGTTGCGTTATGGGCATGATCGCCCGCTCATTTTCCAATTTCTGCTGAAATTCCCTCACTATCATCCATACTCCTTGAAAGATTTTAATCCGTCAAAATCTTTTAAGTATGAAGTCTTTGTTTATTTCGCTTCTTATTGTTCCGGCATTTGCAAGTGCACAGCGCTGGCACGTTAACGTTACCGGTGGCGTATCCAACTACTCCGGCGATTTACAAGGAAAGGCCTATACATTTGATCAATCTTTTTTTGCTTTTGGCGTAGGGGCACAATATGATATTACCCGTAATTTTTCTGTTACCAGCAATATCAATATTATGAAAGTAGGCGCTGCAGACCAATACAATAACCCCAACCTGGTTTTCCGGAATCTGAGTTTTCAATCCAATATAACAGAGTGGAACCTGCTGGGAGAATATACTTTTATGGATATTACCCGCCATATGTTCTCACCCTTTGTTTTTGGAGGTATAGCTGTATTCCATGACAACCCGTACGCATTTGATACGCTCGGCCACAAGGTTTTTCTAAGGCCTCTGAGCACAGAAGGGGAGGGTCTGGCAGCCTATCCGGGCCAAAGGCCTTACAGCTTAACAAATTTTGCCATTCCAGTCGGAGGCGGTATCAAATTTCGCGTCAGTGAAAATGTTGTTCTGGCCTACGAAGTCGGATTTCGAAAAACATTTACAGACTATATTGACGATGTAAGTACTATTTATGTAGACCAAGCAGTTTTGCAAGCAGCAAAAGGTGGTGAAGCCGTTGAAATGGCCTATCGGGGAAATGAACTCAAAGGGGGTGCACCTTATCCACCGGGTGGCACACAACGCGGCAGTCCAAAATACAAAGACGTGTACTATTACACGGGTATTCGTGTGAGTATTGCATTGGTATCAAGCAAAAACAGTTTTTACGGAAGGGGAAGAATCGATTGTCCGAAGGCGGTTCAATGATATTAGTTGGCTAATTTTGTCCTCTAATCGAACGGATGGCTTTTAATAATCTTGAAGACTTTCTTAGCGCCCTGGAATCTGCGGGTGAACTGGTGCGAATAAAAACTTATGTCGATCCCCGGCTTGAAATAGCGGAGATTACCGACCGGGTGAGTAAGACTCCCGACCGCAACAAAGCGTTGTTGTTTGAAAATACAGGCTTTGATTTTCCAGTTTTGATGAATGCTTATGGCAGTGAGAAAAGAATGTGCATCGCCCTAGGTGTTGCAGACCTTAACGACATCAGTAAAGAAATAGAAAACCTCTTCAAACTACTGGCAGGTCCGAAAGAATCCATCTTGGACAAACTCCGTGTACTTCCCAAACTAACTCAGTTCGCCGCCTGGATGCCCAAAGTAATCCGAGGGAAGGGCATCTGCCAGGACGTGGTTCTCACAAACCCCGACTTAAATAAATTACCGATCATTACCTGCTGGCCAAAGGATGGAGGCCCATTTATCACCTTACCCGTCATTCATACAAAGGACCCGGAAACCGGCATCCGAAACGTGGGGATGTATAGGATGCAAGTGATAAACGATCGGCTCACCGGGATGCACTGGCATAAACACAAAGTAAGCGCCCGACATTTTGAAGCTTATAAGAGACTCAAAAAGCGCATGCCGGTGGCTGTTGCCCTGGGCGGTGATCCCGTATACGCCTACGCAGCCACAGCGCCACTTCCCGACAATGTAGATGAATATATGCTGGCTGGATTTCTACGAAAAAAGAAGGTAGAACTGGTCCGTTGCCTCACTCAACCTGAGTTGGAAGTCCCGGCAGATGCGGATTTCGTCATTGAAGGATATGTAGATCCCTGGGAAGATCCGATATGGGAAGGACCATTTGGAGATCACACCGGATATTATTCTTTGCCCGATTGGTATCCTTCCTTTCATGTCACTGCCATTACCCATAAGAAAAATGCGGTTTATCCAGCAACAATTGTTGGTATTCCCCCGCAGGAAGATGCCTGGCTGGGTAAAGCCACGGAAAGAATTTTCCTGGCTCCAATGAAGATGATGATGATCCCGGAAATTGTAGATATGGAAATGCCGGTGGAAGGAGTTTTTCACAACCTAGTAATCGCACAGATTCATAAAACCTTTGCAGGGCATGCCCAAAAAGTTATGAGCGCCATGTGGGGTGCGGGTCAGATGATGTTCAATAAAATCCTGGTACTGGTAGATGAAGGTATATCGATTACAGATTATTTGTCCCTGGCAAAATATGTCTTTAAGAACCTGAATCCAGCGATCGATATAACTTTTGCCCAAGGTCCGATGGATGTGCTGGACCACAGTTGCAGCAAACTTGGTTACGGCGGCAAAATGTGCTTGGATGGCACAAAAAAATTTGAAGAGGAATTGGATGAAAGATATGCATCGCCGGGAGAAATATTTTTACCCACAGCCGACTGGCTCGATGCGTTTCCTGAAATTAAAAATGTTAATCGCCAATTGCTGGAAAGAGAGATTCCCTGTCTAATTGTCTCTGTTTCCAAAATCCGCAAAGGCCAAGTGCGTGAATTACATGCATCATTTGCTGAAGCCATTTTCTTGACTACAGCAGTGAAAATGATCCTGTATGTAGATGAAACCATTGATCCTTCGAATTTACCAGTAGCCCTCTGGCGATTCTGCAACAATCTGGATCCGAAACGGGACTCTATCTTGTTTGAAGGCAGAAAAGATGGAAAGATCCTGGCATGTTTAGGACTGGATGGAACAACGAAAACCGAATCCCTGGATGATTTTCATCGAGACTGGCCCAATATTATCGTAGCGGATGAACCGACGATTCTTGCAATAGACAAAAAATGGGATCAGTTGGGAATCGGAACATTTATCCCTTCGCCCTCACTTTCATTCAGAGATCAACTCTACGGGAAAGAAGCTGTCGCGGTATTATAGCATCTTATTGTTTGGGAATGCCCCATGTAGGGTAGGCCGTTGGTACACTCAACTACTTGCCGAACGATTTTTGATCTAAATATTGGTCGCATTTTCCACGAATAATATTTTGCCATTAGTGCCCAAACCCTAATTTTGCGCCCGGAGAGATGGCAGAGTGGTCTATTGCGGCGGTCTTGAAAACCGTTGAAGGTCAAACTTCCGGGGGTTCGAATCCCTCTCTCTCCGCCTATCACATTTATTATCAACAAGTTAGAACGGTAGATAGCGAAATGGGTAGCCTGGGGGAAGTCCTCGAACACAAACGCTATGGTGATGTTATAATAGTAGGGATAATTGCTGATTTCCGTCCAGCTCATTATCTTTAATACACGTCCCTCATTCAAATAATTTAAGAATTGCCGGCACAATAAATAATATCCTATTCAGAACCAACGTTTAGGATTACGGCGGTCTTGTAAAAAATAGTCCTTATAAAATTTATGGAAGCAGATCTTAAAGTACAAAACGGGATTCCGCTCGGTGAAATTCCAACCCCGGAAGGTATCGCAAAAATATTACAGCTGCCACTCAACAGATTCTATACAAATGGTTTTCTGTTAGGTAACACAAACACGGATGTTTTTATTATAACGCAAATCAATGGTGTGCCTACTACAATATTGAATATGTCTTTTGAGACAGCCAAACTACTTAATGAAGGATTAATCAAGACTATAACAGGTATTGAAACACAAACGGGGCAGGAAGTCAAATACTTGAATATTCCAGTAAAAAAATAGTTATGGGAGAAATCGATCTTTCTTTTTTCACTCCTGTCTTTTCCTATGATTTATATTTCCCTAATGAAGATAATATAACTCAAGAAATAGAATCATTTAGTCAACTGCCAGATGGTTGGGACTATGGCGAAGGAATAGCCGCATCAAAAAAGACTTGTGTTTTTGCTAAATTGGTTTATTTACTTGGTAAATCATATGGTTATAACGCGGAACCACATGCGGAAACCAATGGAGACATAACCATTATCTTTTCTATGAAAGATCATTTTATAGATGTTGAAATTTCAAACATAGAGAAGTTTATAATGCGTTATGAAATTGGAAGGGGATCTGAATATGTTGTTGTTGCAAAAGATTTAGAGGTTTCATTTATTGAACTGGAAAAAGTTTTAATAGAAATAAGGAATGCATGCCAACATTTTTCATCCGGACAATTAACCTCCAACAATATAGCAGCGATAAGCAGAGGTTCAAAAATCAAAAGGTATTCCGCAGCCACGGCGGAGGAATCTCGGTTTTCAATAAGGAATGTGCAGAACTCAAATCAGGCAATGTCTGTAACCATATAGAAACCTACTACAAAAGTACCGTTGCAAATCCAGCCATTTTCTGGATTATAAAATTAGAAGATTTGGTAGCTACAGAAGGTTTTGACAAAATGAAAATATTAGATATTCCTTCCTCTTCCGGTGATGATTGCCATACTGATCTGCAACAAATAGAAAATAGCGATTCGGAAACATTTGCAACAAACAACTGCAAACCCCCTTACATTTATGTTTGCAATGGTGCAAAAGCAATTAATGTAGATGAAGTAAATTTCAAAAAATTAAAGGAGTGGATAAAAAGCTCCAATATTACTTGTTCTCCTCAAGAAAATTAGATTAGATACATCGATATAAAATTTAATACGATAATAATTAATCCCACCATCGACATGGCAGGATTTTCACTACTTAAAACGAACCAAATCTTACCCCGCTACAGGTGCTTTACAGGCCCAGGTTAGTGTTTGTCTGCGCGGTGGGCACTACGTCAATCTGATCGATCAGTGATCTGTCAATTGTTTCATATGCCTTCTTCTCCACCACGTACCTAACCTGGCTGGGGTCATATTCTGGATGACACCGTATACCCTGAAAATATTTCCCGGATTTCAAAATAATCGTTATATGGTAGTACGGCATGAATACCAATTTATTTAGCAATATAAAGCTAAATAATTTAGTGTACAAATTAATCAAAAAACTCCCGTGAGAATGTTTGTAATCCGTAAGGTTACAAGCAGACTACCCGGGCGCTCGGTTGAACAATGGATATCGCGAACGACCGCAAATATATGCCAGGTTAAAATAAGGGATAATAGATGAAACCACCTGCTTGGTTACCTTTAGCTATAAGTTGATATACGCTAAAAACCAATACAATGACTGAAACATCGCATTCGACCAACCAAAAACCAAAGACCCCCAATTGGTGTCAAAGAATATCTGCAAAAAAATACTGGATACATAAATACTTCTTAAATCCATTTATTCTCATACCATTTGTTGTAATCGCATTAATTATTCTCTTTTACCCTTTTCATTTCCGCCACGGTGAAATTTCTTATAAAAACGAAGATTGGCAAGGTTTCAGCGCATATTGGCAGATGATATTCAGTTTTGTAAACCTTATTTTATTTGCGGCAATCGCGATTACTACTTATGAATATAGTAAGACCAGTGATGTCAAAAGAATGATTGACGATAGAAGAGCTCAAATGCCTGTAATCAGTTTTAGTATAAAAAGGGACAATCATTTTTATAATATCAGAAACCTGGGAAAGGGTGGGGCATTCAATATTCGACTGAAAACTCATTTCTTAAAAGATAAAGATAAGTGGGAGCATTGTAAAATAATTCATAACATGCCTTCCGATAGTATGATGTATCCAATGTCTTTCACAACTAATTGCAATATGTTATGCGCTACCTAT
>JABDAN010000030.1 GCA_013289175.1 Bacteroidota bacterium | reverse complement strand
TATCGCGAGGGCCTGAGTGCCATTATTTCTGTGAAAGTACCCGAGCCGCAGTTTGAAGGCCAGACAAAAACCAAGTTGGGGAACAACGAAGTCAGCGGGATCGTCGATACCACCGTAGCCCGGATTTTGGAGTCGTATCTTGAAGAAAATCCAAGGGAAGCCAAAAACATCATTCAGAAAGTGATTCTGGCAGCCCAAGCCCGCGCCGCCGCCCGCAAAGCCAGGGAACTGGTTCAGCGCAAGAGCGTGCTCAGTGGCGGCGGATTACCCGGAAAGCTGGCCGACTGTTCGGAGAGAAATCCGGAAAAGTGTGAACTCTATCTGGTGGAAGGGGATTCGGCCGGAGGAACGGCCAAACAGGGTCGTGACCGCGGCTTCCAGGCTATCTTACCCTTGCGGGGCAAGATCCTGAATGTGGAGAAAGCCATGGAACACCGGATTTATGAAAATGAAGAAATCCGCAATATGTATACGGCGCTCGGGGTGACGGTTGGCACGACTGAAGATCCTAAAGCACTCAATCTGAATAAATTACGATATCACAAGGTGATCATAATGACCGATGCCGACGTCGATGGCAGTCATATTGCCACCCTGATCCTGACATTCATCTACCGTTATATGGCTGCACTGGTCGAACAGGGCCATATTTTCATTGCCCAGCCACCCCTTTATCAGGTGAAAAAGGGAAAGGACAGCGCCTATGCTTGGACCGAAGACCAGCGTCGCCTGCAGGTCGAAAGACTGGCGGCCGGAAAGGAAGACAGCGTCAGTGTACAGCGCTACAAAGGATTGGGTGAAATGAACGCCAGTCAGCTTTGGGAAACCACCATGAACCCACAGACCCGAACCCTCAAGCAGGTAACCATAGAAAGCGCCGCTGAAGCCGACCGCATTTTCAGCATGCTGATGGGAGACGAAGTAGCTCCCCGCAGGGAGTTCATCGAATCCCACGCCAAATACGCCAGACTGGATGTATAAATTCGCTGAAAACCCGTTTAAGATTATTTATTTACCTTTAAGCGGTGGCCCAGCCATTCGTTAATACAGAACCTTTTAAAATTTAAGATATGTCCACCGTAGTACTGACAGCATATAACGTTAAAACGAAAGAGAAAAATGTTCCGATCATGGATGCGGTGATCAGCAAGACCGCTAAGGGCGCTTATATGGCTCAAGGGCATGACGGTAAAGGAAACAAGCTCACTACCTTGTTGGGTGCCGAAAAAGCCCTGGCTGCCATCAAAGCGGGTGTGGCAAAACAAAGCTGGTAGAAGTACCCTGCCCGAAAGATTTAGCCGGGTTTGGGAGTTGACCCAGGAACAGTCATTTCTGCATGAGATTGCCTCGATTTTCCTATGAAGAAACCTGTTCTGCTTAAAGGTCAATGATGCTGCTTATGAGATTCGGGTTTCCACATGTCCTCATGGGGATACTGATCAGTTGTGCTACCTTTCCACTTTGTGCACAACAGAATTCCCCTTATATCGTCAATGGAAGTGCCATTGCGATAAACTGCAATTGTTACCAACTCACGCCCGACCTGGTTTGGCAGGGAGGTTCAGTATGGAACAAAAATCAGATCGATCTCCGCCATTCCTTCAACTATGTTTTCAATGTGTTTCTGGGATATAAGGACACCAACGGTGCCGACGGGATCGTTTTTGTACTGCAGCAGGTAGGAACCAGTGTTGGTGCCCAGGGTCAGGGGCTGGGATTCGAAGGCCTTGCCCCTTCGATCGGAATTCCGATTGATACCTATCAGAATTTTGATTTTGGAGATCCCAGTTATGACCATGTAGGCATCTATGAAAACGGCGATCTTCGAAACTTTGACACGACCGTGTTAGCAGGCCCGGTTCAAGCGCTGGCAGACAATCCCAATATTGAAGACGGCCAGTGGCATACTTTTCGGATCATCTGGGACGCCACGGCCCACTCACTTTCGGCTGAAATCGATGGCGTGCCGCGGGTACAAGCAACGGTTGATCTGGTGAAAAATGTTTTCAAAAACCAGCCCGAGGTATATTGGGGATTCAGCGGAGCAACCGGCGGACTGAGCAACCTCCAAAAGATATGTACTTCCCTAAATCCATCTTTTACCATTCCTGCCGGCACATCCTGCGCTCCGGCTCAGATCTCTTTTGTGGACAGCTCCACCTCTTTTGGCATGATTACTCAGTGGTGGTGGGATTTCGGGGATGGATCCAGTTTTACCGGCCAACATCCACCACCGCACAGTTATGCGATTGCGGGCTATTACATCATCAAAATGAATATCGAGGCCAACAATGGATGCTCGTCCGACACCTTATTGAAGAAAATAACGATTGGCTCCAAACCCCAAGGTACGTTTGATACCAAGCCTTCGGTCCTCTGTGCAAATGTCGAGGCAATGCTCTCTGCCCACGCGACCGTTGTTTATGGCACGGTCAACCAATGGGATTGGAATTTCAACAACGGCGCAGAACTTCTGGAGACGACAGACTCCAGTCTGGGAAAAACTTTTGCAGCGGGCAACCATCCCATTCAACTCATCGTGAAAACGATAGAGGGATGCCAATCAGATCCTTTTACAAAAAACTATGATGTCACCCAGCAGCCAAGCATCAGTATTTCAGCTCAGGATGCCTGTTATGGTGACCCGGTTCCACTAATTTCCAGCAATCTGACCCCCGCCATACCCATCAAACAATGGTATTGGTCGACTGGCGATGGAATGGTAGACAGTTCCGAATGGATAAATCACTATTATCCGCATGGGGGAGTATACACAGCCGGGGTGTATGCTTTGAACCAGGCAGGTTGCTCATCTGATACCCTGACCCAATCCCTTACCATTTATCAAACACGGGCGAATGCGGGGAACGACACCGTTGTCGCTATAGGACAACCACTTCAACTCAATGCAACCGGGGGAACTTTCTATGAGTGGTCGCCTGCGGAAGGATTGAGTAATTCCCAAATTGCCAACCCCGTTGCCGTCCTACACTCAGACGCGCAATATGTCCTTAAAGCCTACACTTCTTTTGGCTGCCCGACCTATGATACCCTTTTTATCAAAGCCTACAAGGGACCGGATATCTATGTACCCAATGCCTTCACACCCGATCACAATGGTCACAATGACTATTTTCATCCCGTCCTGGTTGGCATGAGCCGCATTGATCAGTTTGAGGTTTTCAACCGTTTGGGACAAAGAGTTTTCAGCAGCCAGGGCAGCGGACCGGGTTGGGATGGAAACCTCAACGGCAGACCGCAGCCGGTCGGAACTTATGTGTGGGTCATCCGAGGTCAGGATTATTTAGGCAAGATGCACAACGAGAAAGGAACCGTGGTCCTGATCCGCTGAAGCAGCAAGCGGAAAGGAAAGATCAAAAGCCTCGCAATAACCTAAATAAAATCCATATACTCGTAGCGCCTGCCCAGGATTTGATTGTCATCGGCTTCCAACCATTTTTTCAACAGGGTTGCATAGACCCGTTTAAAGTCGAGTTGCTGGTTAAGGTCCCCGTCCGTCAGACGAGTCAGATCGGGCATTTCATTTAAAATTCCTTTCTTTTTTAGACCGCCACTGATCAGGAACATATTATTGGCGGTACCGTGGTCAGTTCCACCGCTTGCGTTTTCTCCCACCCGCCTACCAAATTCGGAAAAAGTCATCAGCATCGTATTGTCAAAACGATGATTGGCTTTCAGGTCATCGGTAAAAGGTTTGATGGCTTCATTGAGATCATTAAAAAGTTTCTCTTGTTTTTGCTGTTGCGATACGTGTGTATCAAAACTACCCAGGGAAACATAATAAACACGTGTATTGATATCTGAAGAAATCAGGGACGCGATCGTTTTCAGATTTTTTCCGATCTCTGAATTCGGATAAACCGTTGTGCTGGGTCGCATTTTACTTTGCTCGAATATGTACTCAGCACCGGAAACCGTTTCTGACATCACCTTATACAAATAAGAAGTCGGATCCTCGGCAGGTTGTTGCCTACCTGCTTGGAGGATGTCTTTGAAAAACGGGTCCTGACTGGTCTCATACAATCTTTTGGGATCGCGCAAGGCGATCCCTTTCATGTTTTCACCACTCAGGGCCAAGCTCAGCATATCATCCATTTCAAGTACCTGGGTGGGTTTTTCACAACCCATACATTGTGCATCCAGGTACCTGCCCAGCCAACCTGAATTCAGGTATTCATTGCTGTTGCTGGCCGTCTGCCAAATATCCATGCTACGGAAGTGCGAGCGATCGGGATTGGGATATCCCACGTTGTTCAGGATGGAGAGATTTCCCTCGTCATACAAGGATTTTAAATGCGTAAGAGAAGGATGAAGTCCTGCTTCCCCATCGAGGGAAAGGGTTTTGTCTTTGGCAATCCCGATTCCTGGTCTCTCCCGGTAATAAATATCGTTGCGAATGGGAATAACGGTATTGAGTCCATCATTGCCACCGCTTAATTGCAAAACGACCAACACCTTATTGTTCTGTACAAAACTTAGAGGACTTTCCCATGCTTTCAGGAATTTAGGCAGCATCAGGGTACCGGTTGCCAGGGATCCCAGGTGCAAAAATTTTCTTCTATTGATCAGCATGGTTTCAATTTTTCTGGATTAACACAACTGATATTCCGGTGTGCTCATTAGCCGGATGGTGATCGATTCAATCCTGTTTTGCCGGTTGCTCTCGTCAAGATATTTAACCAATTCATTTTCATTCATCGGCATGACCCGTTGCAACAGGAATTCCCGGATGTTTCCATATAGATCCGAATCCTTGACGGTATCAAAATTTTTAATGTATCTATCCCACAATATTTTGGCCTGGAAAAACTGCGCGCCCGGATTTTTTGACCTTTTTAGAAATTTAATCATGGCAGCATCCCGCATGCCCATCATCACGTCGTCGTCATCTTTGGGTCTGGACTCTATGACATCGGACCGGTAAATAATCTGCGGTATCTGCATTCTCATCATGAGGCTGGAACTGTCTATCCAGTGTTTTCCACCCGGCCACCCGGCAACATTGGGAGGAGAAAACAGGACCTGTCCCAACAGACGTTCGATCACCAACTGCACCGCCGGATTTTCCAATTCCATCGGAAGTTGCCTGCGTATGCCCACCATCCAAAGTACGGGTGACTTAATCTGGCTGCCGATATTTTCAGGATTGTAAAACCAGGCAGAAGTAAAAATTTCTTTAATCAGCTGGCGGATATCATAATCACTTTCGAAAAAATGCTTGGCCAGTTGGTTCACTATTTCTTCATCTGGTTTTTCATTGACAAAAAACCGGTAGATTTTTTTCGTAATAAAAAGTGCCGTTTGTTTTTGATCCAACAAAATTTCCAGAATGTCTTCACCGGAGAGATTGCCTGTTTTTCCCAAAAAAGTTTTTACACCCTCATCATGCTGACGAGGTCTAAAATTAAATTCCCCCTGAAAGGTCGTGCCCCAGCCAGTAAATGCCCGAGCCGATTCTTTGACATCTGTCTCGGTGTAATGTCCGCGGCCAATGGTGAAAAGCTCCATCAGTTCACGGGCAAAATTCTCATTGGGATGATCTTTTTTATTCTGATTGTTGTTCAAAAACTGAATCATGGAAGCCGTTTTACTTACGCTGATCAGCAGCTCCCTGAAGCTTCCGAGGGCGTTTTGCCGGATGACATTCAGCAGTTCCTGGTCGTAAAGGATATGAAAGGTCCTGGTAGCAAAATGGCCATGCCAGAACAAGGACATCTTCTCTAACAGCTGCGCATTGCTCTGGGTCATTTCATCCAGCCAGCGCAGATTTAGTTTGGCCACATCCTGTACAGACTGCTTGCGAAACATTTGTTTTTCTCCGGCTTTGAGGCCCCGCATTTTGGCGGGACTCATTCCCTGATCCCCCAGGATCATTTCCTTGAGTTGCGGATCAGCCACATCAAAAAGTTCCGGCTGTTTTTCAGAGGCTTTCAGAATGGTATGAAACAACAACTCCGGTTTCTGTACGGCCAGTTCAGTTAGCTGATCTACGGGCGGACCAAAACCCGCCCGCCACCAGAGGTGTTGATTTTTTAAAACATGGTCGTTCATTACCGCTCAGATAGAAATTAAGGGGAAAGGTTTAAAATCCTCTCAAAGAGAACATACATGGATAAAGCAGTGTTTCCCGGTATTTTCCTTCAGCCAAGGAAGTTTCTGGGCATCCGGGAAGACATTCATCCGTTGAATTAGAATGGAACCCCAGGCCCTTGCACTCAGGGGTTGGCCGGACCGGGCGACAGAGTCCGGGCCTGAAAATAGGTATGCAGCACCTCTGGTACGGCGATACCTCCTGAAAATTGATTGTTTTCCAGCAGGCAGGCCAGGATGCGGGGAAGGGCGAGGGAACTTCCATTCAGGGAATGCAGCAGCTGCATCTTTCCTTGATCATCCTTAAAGCGGATCTTCATCCGGTTGGTCTGAAAAGTTTCAAAATTGGATACGGAGCTCACTTCCAGCCATTTTTCCTGGGCCGCACTAAAGACTTCAAAATCATAGGTAATGGCAGAGGCGAAGGACATATCGCCACCGCATAAACGCAGTATCCGGTAAGGCAATTGAAGAGATACCAGCAGCCGCTCGACATGTAGGACCATTTCTTCCAGGGCCGCATAACTTTTTTCGGGATGAACAAGCTGAACAATTTCAACCTTATCAAACTGATGAAGCCGGTTTAGTCCGCGAACATCTTTGCCATAACTGCCTGCTTCCCGCCGGAAACAAGGTGTATATGCCGTCATTTTTATGGGAAGGTCTTTTTCTTTCACGATGTTATCCCTCCATAGGTTGGTCAGGGGCACTTCGGAGGTTGGAATCAAATAGAACCTGTCTTCCGTAGCAAAATACATCTGACCTTCTTTATCGGGAAGCTGGCCGGTTCCAAAAGCACTGTCTTCATTGACCATCAGCGGGGGCTGATATTCCACGAAACCCGCCGTGGTATTGAAATCCAGGAAATATTGGATCATGGCCCGCTGAAGCTTGGCGCCCTGGTTTACATAAACCGGGAAACCGGCTCCCGTTATTTTGTTTCCGAGTTCAAAATCGATGAGGTTATATCGTTTTGCCAGATCCCAGTGGGGAACCGCGCCGCTGGGAAGCACGGGTTTTTTTCCACCTTCCCGGACCGTAACGTTGTCTGCCGGGGATTTTCCGGGCGGCACCGCTGCCGCCGGCAGGTTGGGCAAACTCACCAGGATTTCCTGCAATTGATTGTCGGCCAGATCCAGTCCCTGTTGCAGGGGTGTAAGACCGGTCTTCATCCGGGAAACTTCCAGTTTTTTTGCTGTCGCTTTTTCTTTTTCTCCCTGGGCCATTAACTGGCCGATTTCCTTGGAAATTGCATTCAATCCGGCCTGGGAGGATTCCAGTTCCAGTTGCAGTTTCTTTCTTTTTTCGTCCAGCAAAAGGATCGAGTCGACCGCCGCACTGGCGTCAAAATTTTTAACCTGTAGTCTTTGTTTTACAAAATCCGGTTGCTGCCGGATCAGGGCCAACTGTAACATGTATAAAATTTGCGCAAAGGTAGCTGATGCAGGGATAGATTCCTGACAGGGTTATCTTTGCCGGATGAACGTGAAAGATGATATCCAATCCAGGTGGTGGGCCCTGGAAGAAAAATTGATGACCCGCTTTGGAAAAAAACCGGACATGGAATCCATTCTGTTTCTGATTGGCATCCAGGAAATCGGCGATTTTCAAACCAAATATACCAAGGAACAGAAACAGGATCTGATGCATGTGGCGGTTTGCACCTTGCTCTCCCCCAGTGGATATTATGAATTGGAAATGGTGGACGAGGAAGGCTGGCCCCACTTCCGGCAACTTAAATCCTTACCGGTTCACACGATGGTTGAGCAGGAAAACTTTATGAAGGATCATATTTTGCTTTATTTCGAAAACCAGGAGGCCAACGGTTCCTGATCGGCGGGAAATATTCAAATCCTTCTATATTTGCAAGAATCACAAAACCATTTAAAATCTTTTAGGCATGAGTTTTCCAACGGACCTTAAATACACCAAAGAACATGAATGGGTAAAGCTGGAATCAGGGAATAGCTTTTTGGTAGGCATTACCGATTATGCCCAGCGGGAATTGGGTGACATTGTATACGTGGAAGTAGAAACCATTGGAAAAACGATGGAAGCCGGCGAAGTTTTTGGAACCGTCGAAGCGGTCAAAACGGTATCCGATCTATTCCTTCCTGTAGACGGCACGATTGCTGAATTAAATCCCGCGCTGACCCAATCTCCGGACCTGGTGAATACGGACCCGTATGGTAAGGGATGGATGATCCGGTTAACGGTCAAAGACCCTGCTCAGGTCTCCAGACTTTTGGATGCCGCTGCCTATGAAGCAATGGTGGGCTGATTGCCTTGTGAACGGCGGATGGAGGCCGTGGCATGAAATTGGTTTTAAAATATTTCAATAGTTGGGATCTCCACAAACATATTCTGAACAGGAACTGGTCGCTGCCTTAAAGGCCAGGGATGACCAGGCTTTTTCCTATTTATATGATCACTACAGTGGAGCTCTTTTCAGTGTCATTCTACCCATTGTCAAATTGCCCGAATCGGCCAGCGATGTTTTGCAAGAGGTATTTGTCAACATCTGGCGAAAGATCGGAACCTACGATCCCATCAAGGGAAGGTTGTTTACCTGGATGTTGAATATCAGCCGCAATGCGTCGATTGACATGCTCCGCTCAAAAAACTATCAGAACAACCAGAAAAACCAGGAGATTACCGATACCGTATATAGTCATGACCAGGTGACCCAAACCAGTATTGACAGTATCGGCCTCAGTAAATTCCTGGGAAAACTTCGACCTGAGCAACGGGTTTTAATCGAACTTGCCTATTTTAAGGGCTACACGCATGATGAAATTTCACAGATAGAGGATATACCGTTGGGGACCGTCAAAACCCGTATAAGAAATGCACTTTTGCAGCTTAGAGAATATATAAAATAAGTGAACCTACAGGATTACATATCAAGTGGCATCGTTGAAAGCTATGTGCTGGGAATCGCTTCTGCGGAAGACAGTGCCGAGTTTGAACGCATGTGTGCTGCCCACAGCGAAGTGAGGGCTGCCAGAACCGCCTTTGAAATACAATTGGAAGAAAGGCTCCTGGAAGGTAAAAAAAATCCGCCCCAGGGTCTAAAATCGCGTATTTTCTCTGAAATCGGAATGGAAAAAGAAGAAAACATCCCGCGTATTCCGGTTGCTAAACCTCGACTCGTTCCACGGACCGGTTTTACCAAATATGTGGCAGCAGCATCCCTGATCCTGTTGGCTGCCAGTGTAGGCCTCAACTTTTATTTACTGGAGCAGTATAAAAAAACCATTGTCCAGAACAAGGAGTTGGTCGATGCGCAAGCCCAGCTCGCCGGTGCAAACCAGGTACTTCAGACCAAGTTGTCAACTTATGAATCGGATCTCGGCCAGATGATGAATCCCCTGATGGCCATTATAAAATTGCCGGGTGTTCCTACCAGTCCAGATCCTTCCAGCATGGCGACCGTTTACTGGAACACCTATACCAAAGATGTTTATCTTTTGGTCAACCAATTACCAAAACCTTTGTCGGATAAGGAATACCAGCTCTGGGCCATTGTGGATGGCAAACCTGTTGATGCTGGTGTGTTCAATTTGAACGAAGGAATCTCTTTCATCAAGCTTAAAACAATTCCCAAAGCAGAAGCATTTGCCATTACCCTTGAGAAGAAAGGCGGAAGCACCACCCCCACCGTGGAAGCCATGTATGTAATGGGCAAGGTTGACAGCTAGCACTTATCTTCGTTGTCCATATGCGCCGTTTCCTGTATAACATTCTTTCCCACCGCCTGCCCGCCCTTCTTTGGACGCTCTTCATTTTAATCTTACTGTGTCTGCCTGGAAAAATGTTACCCAATGAACAGCAGTTTAAAATCCCGCAGTTCGATAAATACGTGCATATTATCTTGTTTGGATGCTTCGTTTTTTTCTGGGGTTTTTATTACGGATCCAAGCAGCCGGAAGATAAAAACCTGAACAGAAAATTCCTGGTCATTTTTATCATTGCTTGTTTGTTTGGAATCGCGATGGAATACGTGCAGAAATATTTTATTCCCAACCGGGATTTTGATGTCTTTGATATTATGGCCGATGCGATCGGCGCTGGAGGAGGTCTGCTGGTTATTTTAAAAAGTAAGCCCCTGTTGAAACAGGGGCCGTAACCAAAACTAACTGCTTATGAGAAAATTGACTGCTTTTGTGAAGTCAAATAGAAAAGACTTTTAATAATTCTATGGCAATTCAAGTGCCAATCTTTCTTTTTACTGCTGCGATCATTTTTAAAGAACCACCGTAAAGTTACAGGCCAAAACAACTCCAAACCTACTCCGATTTCTTAATAACAATTTTTTAAGACTGCTGCCTGTTTTCTGCTTTGCCTGTATATATTAAACGCCCAAAACTAAAAATGGTTTAATGACAGATTGTTAAGGAATTACTATAATGAATTTACCAAATAAAACCCTTTGCTTCCAACTAAAAATTTTTCTTCGCCCCGGAAGTGTAGAAATATTGCGTCATCTTATGCAGGTTTTGCAATTTTTTCAGCATTCTCGGCAAACTGCAGGGCGTCAATAAATTCGTTGATATTTCCATTGAGTACATCACTAAGATTGTAGACTGTTAATCCAATCCGATGGTCCGTTACCCTGCCTTGGGGGAAGTTATAGGTGCGGATTTTTGCACTGCGGTCGCCAGTGCTAACCAAGCTTTTGCGGTGTCTGGAGATTTCTTCTTCCTGTTTTCTCACCTGTTCTTCATACAGGCGGGTTCTCAACATCTGCATGGCTTTTTCGCGGTTTCCCAACTGCGATCTTTCTGTTTGACAAACGACCACCGTGCCGGTAGGTAAATGGGTCAGCATCACTTTGGTTTCCACTTTGTTGACGTTCTGACCGCCGGCACCGCCGCTTCTGGCTGTTTCCATTTTAACGTCCGCCGGATTGAGTTCGAAATCTACTTCTTCAGCTTCCGGCATGACGGCGACCGTAGCCGCACTGGTATGAACGCGGCCGCTCTGTTCGGTATCCGGCACCCGCTGTACCCGGTGTACACCGCTTTCAAACTTCAGCGTACCGTACACATCCTCCCCCGTCACTTCCAACTGGACCTCCTTATAGCCTCCTACCGTTCCTTCGCTCTCACTGAGCAAGGCCGTGCGAAAACCCCTTTTCTCGCAGTATTTCATATACATCCTATACAAATCACCCGCAAAAAGGCTGGCTTCGTCTCCGCCCGTACCCGCGCGGATTTCAATGATGGCATTTTTTTCGTCCTGCGGATCCTTGGGAATCAGCAGTTGCCGGATGTCGGCTTCCATGGTCAATTTTCTTTCTTCCAGTGCTGAAGTTTCCATCTTGGCCAGTTCCCGTAATTCTTCATCATCTCCATTGAGTGCTTCCCGGTTAAAGGCAATGTCATCCAGCAGGTTACGATACTGATCGTAGGAATGAACAATTTTTTCCAAGCTGCGGTATTCTTTGCTCGTTGTACTGAATTTCTTGTTGTCATTTACGATGGCCGGGTTGGTCAGCGCAACGCCCAGTTCGTCGAATCTTGCCCGGATAGCATCGAGTTTATCTATCATAACCTGCGAAAAATTTATATTGCTGCAAAGTTAACTGAACCATGAGTTATCGGAAATTCAAAGCGGACTATTTGTTTGATGGTTTCAAATTCAGGATGGGTCGTCCGGTATTGGTTTGCCATAGCGACGGAAGGATTGCAGACATTGTCGACGAAAGCCAGGCAGGCAGCGACTGGGAAGTACTGCCGGGTTTGATTTCACCGGGTTTTGTAAACTGTCACTGCCATTTGGAACTCAGCCACCTGAAGGGTCTGATCGCGCCAAAACAGGGCCTGGTCAATTTTGTGTTATCGGTCGTCCAATCCCGCCAGAAGACTGAACTGATTATCCAAGAAGCCATGCGTGCTGCCCAAACACAGATGATGGATGCTGGAATAGTGGCGGTCGGAGATATTTGCAATGGGCCTGATAGCTTGGAAGCAAAATCGGCAGGGCGCCTGGACTATTACAATTTTATCGAATTACTGGGCTGGGTTCCAGACCAGGCCGAAGGTCGTTATGAAGCCGCAAAGAAACTGGCCATACTCTTTGATGAACGGGGCCAAAAAAACATATCCCTCAGTCCGCATGCACCCTATTCGGTTTCCGACCGCTTGTGGATGCTGCTTGCCCCTGGATTCCAGCACAAGACCATCACCATTCATAACCAGGAATCGAAAGCGGAAAATGAATTTTTCCTTGAAAAAAAAGGCGACCTGGTCAAGATGTATGAGCGGATGAAAATGGACACCGGCCATTTTAACGCACCCGGCACCACCAGTCTATCTTATTTTCTACCCAAGTTGAAAGGAGCTTCCCGTTTGCTGCTGGTGCACAATACCTATATGGAAGAAAAGGACTTGGACCTGGCCCAAAACTTCGGCAGCCCAATTTTCTTTTGCCTGTGTCCCAACGCCAATCTATACATCGAAGGCCGTCTGGCGGATATACCTATGTTTTTGAAAAAAAAGGCCCGCCTGGTTTTGGGTACCGATAGTCTGGCCAGCAATGAGACACTGAATATGCTGGATGAGATGAAAACGATCAAAAAATACTTTCCCTCCGTCTCTACCGAAGAAATGCTCAGATGGGCTACTTCCAATGGGGCAAGCGCTTTGTCGATGGAAGGAAAGTTGGGTGATTTCTCAGCGGGTAAAAAACCGGGAGTCGTTCTGATCCCATCCACCGACCAGGGGGAATTGCACGAAGGCAGTCAAAGCCGGAGGATCCTGTGAACCAAAAAAAAGAAACCTCAACCTTCCAGCAGGGTTCTGAGAACAGGCAGGGTCTTCAATGGGGTAAACCCTGAAATATGAAGAGAATAAAAATCTTCAAACGCCGCCAGCAGCATCCTTCTTTTTTCTTTGTTCAACGGCAGATCAGCCAGTTCTGCGGGATCCATGATTTTCAGCAAATGAGAACAGATCTCGCTGAGGGGGTCTGGGAGATAATGGGGATGAGCCGGTTTCTCGGCAGTAAAATATCCTTCCTGCAGATCCAGAAAATTTTTTTTCACAGAATAATTGTCATCGATCCGCAAGCCGAAAAATCCGGCCAGGTGAAGGGAAAAAAACAAGGGAAAATTTGCTTGTATCTTCTGGTCAGCCCGATCCAAACCCATGAGCGCGTCCTCCATGAAATAGTACAGTTCGGCATGGGTTTCGGGCTGCTTCAGACATTTTTGCAATAATTCGATCATAAACAAAGCGACCGAATGGGTCACCACGTCGGACAAAACATGCTGATACAAATGGCTCCAGGTAAACTCCTTTAAACGCTGCAGGTTCTTGGATTCCTGGTGGTAAATGACCAGATCCAGCAGGGCGGTAGGTTGAAACATACCCGCTTTGGAAGCACCTTTTTTAGAAAGCGTCCGGATACCATTGACCAGATAAGCCTGTACACCGAAAAGTTCCGTGAGTATGGTAACGATGATACTGGTTTCGCCGTATTTGACCATGCGCAGTACGATGCCTTTTGTTTTGTGAACCATGTCAAAAGCGATTCCGGCGAAATTCGGTTAAAATAAGTTTCTTTGCCGGGCGAAGGCTAGAGATTCATAAAAATCAAATTATTATGTGGGGACGTGTAGCTGCTTTTGTATTAAAATTCCGGTTGCCCCTGCTCGGGATCCTGGCAGCCGTTTTAGTTTTTGCGGCCTTTGAAGCTTCTAAGGTTGAACTGAGTTACGAGTATACCCGGGCGATCCCCACTGACAATCCCAAATACCTGGCCTATCAAAACTTTCTGAAAACTTTTGGAGACGATGGCAATCTGCTGGTGATCGGCGTGAAAACAGAAGAATTGTTTCAAAAGGATGTTTTCAACGACTACCAGCAGTTGAGCAAAAATTTGAAGAAGGTTAAAGGAGTAGAACAGGTTTTGAGTATTCCCGATGCCATCCTGCTGGTTAAAAATCCCCTGACAGAAAAACTCATTCCCCGCCCCATCTTCCAGGCGCCTTATGAAAGTCAGCCGGCACTGGATTCAGCCCATAGAACATTTGAAAACCTGCCCTTTTACCGTGGACTATTGTATAATCCCAGCACCCGATCCTATTTGATGGCCGTTACCGTCAACAAAGAGATCATGAATTCGGCGGCGAGAAGCGGCGTAGTCAAAGCGATCGTCCAAGCCGGAGATGATTTTGGGCGGGCCCATAAACTGGACATGCACTTTAGTGGTCTTCCCCTGATCCGGACAAATATGGCAACCAAGGTAGCCACCGAAATGAAATGGTTTTTATTGGGATCTGTTTTGCTTTCGGCCCTCATTTTGCTGATTTTTTTCCGGAGTCTGAGCAACATGTTCCTGTCCTTGGCTGTTGTCATCATTGGTGTCGTATTCAGCCTGGCGACCATGCATTTATTCGGTTACAAGATCACCCTGCTCAATGCCCTGATTCCGCCGCTTATTGTTGTCATCGGCATTCCAAACTGCATTTATTTTCTGAATAAATTTCATACCTCCTTTCGCGAAACCGGTGAAAAAAACAAAGCCCTGTTTGAGATGATCCGAAAAATGGGCATCGTCACCTTGTTTTGCAATATCGCAGCCGCCATTGGATTTGGGGTATTTGCTTTGACCAAGAGTGCCATCTTAAAAGAATTTGGCGTGGTGGCGGGAATCAACATCATGTTGCTGTTTTTGATTTCTATCATCCTGATTCCAGCGGTGCTCAGTTTGTTACCCGATCCCTCGGCCCGGCACATGAAATATCTCACCAACCAATGGCTCACTTCTTTGCTTGACACCCTGGAAAACTGGACACTCTACCACAAAAAAATAATTTTCATTACGACGGCCGTCCTTCTGGCCATTTCCATTACCGGCATGACCAGACTGCGTTCTGAATCCTATATTCTGGACGATCTTCCAAAGACCGATCCGGTATATACGGATCTGAAGTTTTTTGAAAACAATTTCAAGGGCGTCATGCCGCTTGAAATTCTCATTGATACCAAAAGAAAAAATGGAATACGGGCCAACATGCTGGGCAACTTCACCAAGATAGACCAGCTCTCGCGCTACATTGATTCCAGTGCCGTGATGGCCAGACCGATCTCCATGATCGAACTGCTAAAGTTCGTCCGGCAATCCTACTATAACAACGACAGCCTGAATTATGGATTGCCCAATGAGCTGGATATCGCCTTTCTGGCGCCATACCTGAACATGAAACCCGACAGCAATCACAGATCCAGCGGAGTAATGAAACTGGCCAACAGTTTTCTGGACAGCAACAAACAAATTCTTCGGATCAGTGTGAACATGGCCGATATCGGCAGCATCCAGCTTCCCATCCTGTTGGCCAAGCTGAAAGAGCGTACTACGGCTTTGTTTGATACGGCTCACTACCGCGTTGAATTCACCGGCACGACCGTAACTTTTCTGGAAGGCAGTTCTTTTATCATCAGTGGATTGAAACAAAGCGTGCTGTGGGCTTTTCTGCTGATTGCCGCCTGCATGTTGTATTTATTCCGAAGTCTGAGGATCCTGGTTTGCTCCTTGTTGCCCAATGTTATACCGCTCGTGATTACGGCCGGGGTCATGGGCTGGGCCGGTGTCCCGCTAAAACCTTCCACCGTTTTGGTATTCAGCATAGCACTGGGCATTGCCATCGACATCACCATCCGTTTCCTGGTGAATTACAAACAAGATAGCCTTGTATCAGAAGGGGTGGAAACGACGGTCATCAAAACCATTCATTCTACCGGCATCTCTATTGTGTATACCTCACTGGTGTTGATCGCCGGTTTTATCATTTTTTGCTTCAGTGGCTTTGGAGGAACCCAGGCATTGGGTTGGCTTACTTCGCTGACCCTGGTGATGGCAACGATGACCAACCTGATATTTTTGCCGGCTTTGCTCATTTCCATCAGCCGCAAAAAAAATCATGTCATCCAAAACCCAGCGTCAGTTTAAGACCTGTTTGAGTTTTGCATCCAGTTCTTCGCCGCGCAGGGACTCCCCGATGACTTTGCCCGATGGATCGACCAGTACATTAAAAGGAATTCCCTGGAACCCGAATGTTTCTACCGCCTGGCTGTTCCAGTATTTTAGATCACTCATCTGTGTCCAGGAAAGATGATCCTGGGCGATGGCTTTTTTCCAGGGATCTTTTTCCTTATCCAGGGAAACACCCAGGATGGTAAAATTCTTGCCCTTGAATTCGTTGTAAGCTTTAACCACATTTGGGTTTTCGGCCCGGCAAGGACCACACCAGCTTGCCCAAAAATCAACGAGTACGTATTTGCCCCGGAAGGATGAAATAGAAACTTCTTTTCCATTTACGTCCGGCATAGTCAGTTCAGGAACCGTTTTCCCAACCCAGAGGGATCCGGCCGTCTGATCAGGCTGTTGCTGGGCATTGCTTGCCTTCTCCATATCGGCTAAAAAAGTATTTCCCGGAAATCGCCCCTTCAGGTTTTTTAGGGCACTGTCCATTTCAGCCGGCGGAAAACTTCTGGATGCCCATCCCAAAGCCAGCACCGCCAAGGTACCATTGGGGGTGGTCTGGATGAACTGTTTGAGATAAGCGTTCAACTGGGCAATGGCAGAATTTTTTGTATTGTTGGCGGCCACCAGGAGGCTATCGGGTGCATCCATTTTTTTGAGGCTGTCGAGTTCGTTAAAGGCGGAAGTAATTTCATAATTTTTTTTCCCGACGGCGGTCAGTACTTCCTGAAGCTGCTGGCTGGCAGGTGAACCCGATACGGTATAAAAATTATCGGTCTTAGAAAGATCCGCATCGATTTGGATATCCGGCGCATCGTTGATGACGGGAATGGCCAAAATGTTTTCACCAAATACCAGCTCAAAAATTCCCTCCGATTTGCTCTTCGCTTTAAAGACCAGACTGCCCGAAGTACCTGAAGTTTTTTGCGAATCCACGATAACCGGTGCCTGGGTTTTGGCATAAACAATTTCTTCCAGGAAAACCCATCCGTCTGATTTGCCCGCATTTTGCGGATTGGCCATTTTATCCAGGTTCTTGTAAGTAAGTTTTATTTGAAACTGGCCGGTGTCGGCATGGTTGCAAGACAAAACAAGACAAGCAAAAATCAGGAGGGTCCCTATTAATTTTTTCATTGGTGCCGTATTTGAAAATTATTTCTCTAATTTTTGGAGGAGCAGTTTATTGGTCAACAGCGGGTCGGCCTTCCCCTCCGAGATTTTTTTTACCTCGCCCACAAACAACCCCAACAGACCTTTTTTCCCTTTTTGATATTCCAGCACTTTATCTGGCATTTTAGCCAGGGCCTGATTCACCCATTCATGAATTTGGGATTCATCACCGGTCTGCAGCAAATGCAGGCGGGTCGCCAAAGCCACGGGATCCTCACTGCTGCCCGATGCAAGTTCCGGAAATATTTTAGATGAAGCAGTAGAAAAATGAACCCGGCCATCTTCCACCAGGTTGATCAGCGAAGCCATGACGACAGGTTTAAGCCGGAAGGCGGTTATCGTCATGGACTGTTCGTTCAGATAGGATTTTACCGGTCCGAGCATCCAGTTGGCTGCGGCCTTATAAGCCGGTGTCAAGCGTGTCAGTGATTCAAAATATTCCGCAGTTTCCCGGTCGTCGGTCAACACTTCTGCGTCGTAGCGGCTCAGGTGAAATGCCTGCATGTATTGGGTGATCCGTTGCTCAGGCAGGGCAGGCATGCTTTGTTTGATTTCATCCAGCCAAGGGATGGTAAGGTCAAAAGGCGGCAGGTCCGGATCGGGAAAATAGCGGTAGTCATTGGCCTCCTCCTTGGAACGCATGGAAAAAGTATTGCCGGCCAGCGCATCGAAACTGCGGGTTTCCTGGACAATGGGTTGTTTTTTTTCAGCCAGTTCCTGCATCCGGGTTACCTCATATTCTATGGCCCTTTTTACATTGCGGATTGAATTGAGGTTCTTGATTTCTACTTTTACGCCCAGGGCCTTATCGCCCCATTTGCGGATAGATACATTGGCGTCGCAGCGCAGACTGCCCTGTTCCATATTGCCATCGCAAACATCCATATAACGCAGGATCCGGCGCAGGTTATTGAGAAATGCCACGGCCTCTTCCGGGGAACTGATGCAGGGTTCCGTAACAATTTCGATCAGGGGAACACCTGCGCGGTTGAAGTCCAGGCTGGTAAATTCATCCGTCTTATCATGCAAACTCTTTCCGGCGTCTTCTTCGAGATGAATGCGGTTGAGTTGTATTTTTTTTTCTTCACCCGGAATGCCGATGCGCACATATCCCCCCTTACAAATCGGCGTGGTGTGCTGGGAAATCTGGTATCCCTTGGGCAGGTCAGGATAGAAATAGTTTTTGCGGGCAAAATAATTCCGGGATTCCAATTCGCAGTGGCAAGCCAGACCCATCTTAACAGCCAAGCGGACCGCTTCCTTGTTCAAGACAGGCAGGGTACCGGGATATCCCAGCGTAACGGGGCTGATATGCGTATTGGGCTCCGCGCCAAAGGTTGTATCATCTGCGCAGAACAATTTTGTCTTGGTCAACAACTGCGCGTGAACTTCCAGTCCGATCACCGTTTCGTAAATCCTTACATCCATATCAAGAATTGGCGGATTCCCCTAATAAACAAAGCGCAAAGAATGGCCAGCTTTTAGCCGGTTCTTTGCGCTTGGCGTGAACCAGTTGAATCCAGTGCACGAAGGTAAAAAATCGCGGGAATTTCTCCCGATTTCATTTACTGCCTAGAGTTCAGCCGTCTTCAATTTTCTGGGGATCTTTACTTCAATTTCCTGGCTGGTTCCGTTTCTTAAGATTTTAAGTTTGTAAGTGTACTTATTGCGGTCCGCCATCATGGTCTGTTCCATCAGTTCGTTGACGCTGTTGACAGCCACGCCATCTACCTGCTGAATAATATCGCCTTTTTTCAGGCCTGCTTTCCATGCGGCTGAACTGTCGTTCACTTCCAGAATCGTTACCCCTTTCCCATCTTCGTCATCTTGTGCCTTAATCCCCAGTTTGGGTTTTCCAAAATTCCATCTCCCCATTTGCATATCGCCCAAGTCTCCCATGGGAGGCATGACCATATCCATTTGCGGCATATCATATTTGTACTTGTAGTCAAAATTATAGGCTTTCGGGGCAAAGTCCGATTTATCCAGGGTGGCGGTAACGGTTTGATCTTTCCCGTCTCTTACGAAGAAAATTTTTACTTTATCTCCCGGCTTGTAGTTGTGAATGGCTTCGAAAAGTTCATCCGGGTTGTCAATTTTTGTATCGTTGACTTTTTGGATAATATCTCCTTTTTTGATACCCACCTTTTCAGCCGGACTTCCGGCAGTTACTTCCAGCACCGTGGCTCCGCCTTTTTCTGCTTTGCGGGAAGAAACGCCCAGGAAAGCCACATTCATTTTTACTTTCATGGCTTTTTGAATATTTTTCTGCAACTCCTGGTTTCTCATATCCCGTTCCAAATCCCGCATCTTATCCTCGTTGTAGGGGTTTACCCGGAAAGGTGACGGAGAAAAGCTCAGTGACACTTCATCGTCATCCAGGTCTTTTTTCTCAACCACGATGTTCTGGTCATCAAATTTTTCCAGGGGCTTACCATTGATAAAATATTCGCCGTTTTTAATTTCCAATACAATTTTGGCATCCTTGTCCCCCTTCTGGCGGATAATGATTTCTTTGGGGTCTTCTTTTATAACCGGCTCGGATTTAGGTGAGGGCGGTGCGGGAGGCGGAGGAGAGACGGCAGGTTGAGCCATCAGGGCCTGGCTGGTGATTAAAAACAATAGGGCCAGGCAAACCATCGGATACATGCGTTTTTTCATCGCTGATAATTTTTTTTAGTAGAACTACGTCAAGTTTCGTATATCAAATATAAGAATTATTTCCAATTACGAAAGTATTCGTCCGATTTTATTGTTGGCGCTTTAACAGACTTTTAAAATGGATGGCGAGGCTATCCAAACCGCCTGATTTCTGAAGATGATTTGAGCACATGGTTTGGGGCAGACCGGGGGCTGTTTTCGGGGATTTCCCTTCTTTTCAGTTATGCATTCCCTACCAGGGATCTTATCTTAGAAAATACCCCTTCCAGGCTGCCGGCATCCTGTCCGCCTGCCGTGGCCAGCATTTTTTGACCCCCTCCACCCCCTTTGATCAGGGGCGCGATTTCTTTGATCATTTGGGAAGCATCCAGATTTTTTTCTTTCACCCAACGCTCTCCCAGGCCGATGACCACAAAGGGTTTTCCATCTGCGACCAGGGCCAGCACAGTTGCCAATTTTGGGGACTCCTGACAAAGCTCGCCACCTAGTTTTCTCAATGCATCCGGGCCGATTCCGTCGCAAAGGGCTTCCAGGAAAAAGTAGGAACCCAGGGTTTCGACTTTCTCCAAAAGTTCCTTTTTTAATCGATGGACTTGTTTGATCTCCATCGATTCGATCCTTTTGCGCATGTTCGAATTGTCGGATTGCAAGTCTTGCAAGGATTTGGACAACTCTTTGGGATTTTTCAGCAGGTCCCGGACTCCGGTCAAGGCAGCCATTTCCTGGTCGACATAATTTTCTGCCGCAATTCCCGCTACGGCTTCCAGTCTTCTTACACCGGCCGCCACAGCCGACTCAGATTTAATTTTAAAGAATCCCAGTTCACCCGTAGCTTTTACATGGGTACCCCCGCACAGTTCAATAGAGTAGGATGGATCGATGGTAACTACCCGCACCATGTCTCCATATTTTTCTCCGAACAGGGCCATGGCACCCAACTTCAGGGCTTCTTGACGGGGCATTTCTCGGACTATTACCGGGACGTTCTCCCTGATTTTTTCGTTGACTATTTTCTCTACCGCCATCAGCTCAGCCCCGGTCATTTTGCTAAAATGGGAAAAATCAAATCGTAGGTGTTCGCCGTTCACCAGCGATCCCTTTTGCGTCACATGGTCGCCCAACACTTTTCTTAAAGCGGCATGTAGCAAATGGGTGGCCGTATGATGGACTTCGGTATTTTTTCTTTTAATGGGGTCCACCTGTGCATCCACAGGCGCATTTTGATTGCTTGGCAATTGCTCGGTAAAGTGAAGGATGAGATCGTTTTCTTTTTTGGTGTCCAGGACTTCTATCTTTTCACCGGCCACCGACAGCAAACCCGTATCCCCAACCTGGCCACCGCTTTCCGCATAAAACGGAGTTTTCTTCAGGACCAGCTGATAAAGATCCTTCCCTTTTATCCTGGCTTTCCGCCACCGGGCGATTTCGGTTGCTGTTTGGAGTTCATGGTATCCGGAAAAAATGACCTTCCCCTGGTCATGCACCGCAACCCAGTCCCCGGAATCCTGTTGTCCGGCGGCCCTGGACCGGTCTTTTTGTTGTTGCAGGGCTGTTTCAAAACCCTTCTCGTCGACTGTCCAGCCGATCTCCCGGGCCATGAGGGAGGTCAGGTCGATGGGAAAGCCATAGGTGTCGTTTAATTTAAAAGCAAATTCACCGGAGATGCGTTTTTGGGCATGGTCGCCAAGCTCCGTTTGCTGCAACGGAGCCTGTTCGATGTATTCGTTGAAAATTTTTATGCCTTTATCCAGGGTGCGCAAAAAGGATTCTTCCTCTTCGCGGACCACCCTTTCAACAAATGCCGTTTGTTTTTCCAGTTCAGGAAAGACTTTGCGAAACTGGTCAGCGATGAGGGGAACGAGCCGGTAAAGCAAGGGCTCCTTCTGATCCAGGTAGGAATAATAATACCTGACTGCCCGGCGCAGGATCCTTCGGATCACGTAACCGGCACCGGTATTGGAGGGCAACTGTCCATCGGCAATCGTAAAACAGATGGCGCGGATATGATCAGCCAAAACGCGAAAAGCGATGTCTTTTTTATCTGTGTCCAGATTTCCATAATGTTTTCCGGTGATTTCCGCAATCTCCCGTATGGTGCCGCTGAAAATATCCGTATCATAATTGCTGGGTTTGTTCTGCAGCAGGCGAACCAGTCTTTCCAGTCCCATTCCGGTATCCACATGCTGGGAGGGCAGCGGTTCCAGCCCACCGGATTTTGTCCGGTTGAACTGAATAAAAACGATGTTCCAGATTTCAATGACTTGAGGATGATCCCGGTTCACCAGGTCCTGGCCTGGATGGTCCTTTCTTTCTTGTTCCGGTCGGCAATCCACATGAATTTCGGTGCAGGGACCGCAGGGACCCGTTTCTCCCATTTCCCAAAAATTATCCTTCTTGGATCCATTCAGTATCCGCTCAGCGGCAACCCAATTCAACCATTCTGTTCTACTTTCTTCATCGGAGTCCAATTTTTCGGCTTTATCGCCGCCAAATATGGTGATATAGATCCGGTCGGGTGAAACATGAAATACCTGAGTAAGCAGTTCCCAACTCCAGGCAATGGCTTCTTTTTTAAAATAGTCACCAAAACTCCAGTTACCCAGCATTTCAAACATGGTGTGGTGATAGGTATCCACCCCTACTTCTTCCAGATCGTTGTGTTTACCACTCACCCGTAAACATTTTTGGGTGTCGGCTACCCGAGGATGGGGTGGGGTCTTGTTGCCGAGGAAATAATCCTTAAACTGATTCATTCCTGCATTGATGAACAGCAGGGTCGGATCGTTCTTGGTCACGATCGGAGCAGAGGGCACAATGACATGTCCTTTGGATTTAAAAAAATCCAGAAATTTATCTCTTATCTCGGCGCTTCCCATCATATTTTAACAGACTATCTTTAAATCAAGGGTTTATAAAAGGATAATAATTAGTACACTTGCGTTATTAATCAGGCGCTGCAAAGGTACTGCTCCCGTTTCGTATAGCGTGAACCGGCACCAACGGACTGCATGAAAAAGATCAAATATTACTACAATACCAATACCCTCCGGTACGAAAAACTGGAAACGCCTTTGCGCGTAACCCTGCTGCGCATCCTGGGTTTTCTTTCCGCCTCCATCGTCACCGCCCTGATCCTGGTCTCGCTGGCCTACCGATATTTCCCTTCGGCCAACGAAAAAAGGCTTATGCAGAACAACGAGGCCCTCAAGGACAATTATTTCGTGCTCAACGAACAGGTAAAAAAAATGCAGGAGCAGATCGTAGGCCTGGAAAAAAGGGACAACGAAGTGTACCGGGCCATTTTTGAAGCCAATCCGATTCCTGACAGCGCCCGGGCCAAAAACATGGCCAAGGAACAAGAATTCCAGTTGGTTCAGAAAATGGATCAGGAGAACCTGGCTACCTCTATTGCCGAATCCCTCAATAACCTGTCGGCCAGGATTCATGCCCAGACAAAATCCTACGACGAGATCAATAACTTCATTAAGAATAAAGAACAGCTGCTGGCCTGTACGCCCGCCATTCAGCCGGTCAGCAACAAGGACCTGAAAAGAATTGCCTCGGGTTTCGGATACCGCGTGGACCCCGTTTATAAAACCACTAAGTTTCACGCAGGACTTGACTTTGCCGCCCCCATCGGAACGCCCATTTATGCTACCGCCAATGGGACCGTGGAGACCGCCGGCAATACCGGGAACGGCTATGGCAACCATGTGGTCATCCACAACGGGTACGGTTATGCCACCCTTTTCGGACATATGTTCAAGATCAAGGTTCGCCCGGGAGAAAAGGTAAAAAGGGGCGAAGTCATCGGATGGGTGGGAAATACCGGGAAGAGCACCGGTCCGCATTGTCACTATGAAGTCCATCGCAACGGGGAGCCGGTGGACCCCGTATTCTACTTTTACAACGATATCACCCCCGAGCAGTATGACCGCCTGCTCAAACTGGCTTCCTCCCCCAATCAGAGCTTCGACTAGGATTTTTAGGGTTTAACGGATCGTTTCGGAATAGTTTTTGTTATTTTTGGTTCAGCATGACTACCTTCTCCCAAATCACTATGAAGTTTGTTGAGGATTCTAACCTGTCGCCCCAGGCGCAGGAGAATCAAAATTCACCGGCAGACCAACCCGTGAATGTGGGCGTGCGACTCAAGAAATTAAAGTCTGCCGAACACAATGGAGATCCGGCGCAGCACACCGAACCGGTCTTCGCAGTCACGTCTTCTCCCCCGGAAACGGAGGCTGTCCAAGCGGATTCTCTTTCCAGCGAGCCGGAAGATGAATTGGTCTTGGAAGAATCGGTCATAGAATTTAAAACCCTTGATCCGGGCCAAAAAATTAAATCAGGGCGGGGCCGTAAATCCATCAAACAAATTTCCGAAGAAGCGGACCTGATCCAGATTCCCGAAGACGAGATTCTGTTTCAGAAACATTATTATACGATGGGGGAAGTGGCCGACATGTTTCGCGTCAATCAGAGCCTGCTCAGGTTCTGGGAAGCGGAATTTGCCGTGCTTCAACCGAAAAAAAATAAAAAAGGAGACCGTTACTTTCGCCCCGTTGATATAAAAAATCTACACCTCATCTACCACCTCCTGCGTCAACGCAAATACACCATCGAGGGCGCCAAGGATTTCCTGAAAAACAACAAGAAATCGGAAGAAAAATTCGAAACCATTAAAAAGCTTGAAGAGGTAAAACGTTTCCTGTTGGAAATGCGGGCTAACATTCGATAATTTGGGGATGAAATTTCTTTTGCAGTGCTTTTTGCTTTTCCGGGATCGGCGTCTGATCTATCGCCAAAAAGTCTTGCCGGTAATTTCTATGTTTATTCCTGCGGCATGTACCCTGCTACATATTTATTTCTATTCTTCTTCATCCCAGTATGTATTATCTCATCATCCTTAAATTCAATTGTTGTATCAATGATTTTGAAGTCTAAACTGTCTATGATTTTATTGATCCAGGAATTAAATTTTACAAAAGTTAGGGGCGGATGCAGCCTATGCATAGTAAATGAATGCGTTTCATTGCCAAAATCGAGATAATAAGCAAACATTTCCTCACCTGAATTCATGTCATTAAGCGAGTCAACAGGCATTAAATCGGCAGTCTTAAGAAAAGAGTTTATACGGGATCTTTCAGATAGAGGTAGAATAGAATAAAATATGGTATCGGTGTTCAGGCGAGAATATTTCTTTAAATAGATAGTATTGCTTTGTGAAAATGAAATAGTAAAATATTTGGAATGTGAAGGATCCTGGGAAGAAAATTCAAATCTATGAAATTTCGTTAGTTCATCGCCCGTTCGGAAATGGAAGCATCCTGTGAATATCAGGCCTATTAACAGACTCAAAGAGGATATTGTGGCAAAGACTAATATATCTTTCAATGAAAAAAATTTCATTTGCTTGCGTTCGTCCATGATGAAACCATTCCCATAATACTTTCTCAACACTACCAAATTTGACAATTTTTTATTCTAACCGTCAGGTGCAGGACAATTCGCCGCCATACTCCCACGCTCCTTACACTTGCTTATCCAGCTTCACCGTCACGCCCGATCCGGCAATCACTATTTTCCTGGTCTCGATAAAACGCAGAATTTCCAGACTGAGTTTTTGTTTGAGCTCATTGAATTTAGCCAGGGGAACCGGAGCCATGAAATAGTCCAGATTGATTTGATAGAAGGTACCGGAAATATCACTGAGAAAAACGGTGGCATCGCTGATGTCCGAAGTCTCGGAAAATAATTTGCGACAGTCTTCCACAAAAGAAAGGATCGTTTCGCTGGGTGTGGATGAATCAAACTGAAGGCGTATTTCCGCTTTGCGATAGGTACGAAGGGTTAGGTTGTCTACGATACTGTCCACCATCAGTTTATTGGGAACCGTCACATAGGTTTTCAAGTCGGTGCGGATCCGGGTGCTTCGCAACCCGATCAGTTCAATGGTACCGGAAATATTGTTTGTTTTTACAATATCCCCGGTTGTAAAAGGTTTGTTGAAAAAGATTACGAAAGAAGCGATGAGGTTTTCAATACTTTCTTTCAGGGAGAGGGCCAGTGCAGCGCCTGCCAGACCCAGGCCGGTCCAGACCTTGCTGACTTCAAAACCAAAAGCCATTCCCAACACCATCAGAACACCGACGATGCCTACGGTAACCTTTAAAAAATCCCGGAAGAAAACCACGAGCTGGTGATCTTTGATGTCTCCGGCCACTCTTGCTTTTTCTTTCAAAAGGAGGGCTATAAAATCAATACTGCGCAGCATCAGCCAGATGAATACGGAAATGATCACGGTCTTGGCGATGGCGTGCACAATGGATTTAAAAGGGACCTCAAAGATTTCAAAATCCAGTGCACTGGGAAATTTCAGTTTATCGATCGCGGCAATGGCAACAAAAGAAATAAGAAAGGTTTCCAGGGGTGCCAGCATCAGTCTGACAAAAGAATTTTTATCCAACCCTCTGTCCAGTGCCTTTGCTCCGCGGAACAATTGTCCGGCAATAAACCTGGACACCAGTCTTTTGAGCAGTATGACAACCGTTATGGTGATAAAAACAAAAAGATATTTTTTTATCGGATTGTCAAAAACCAGTTGATTCCAGAATCCATTCATACAATATCAGTTCTTATAGACATGAATGCCGTCGGTTTTCAAATCATATAAATAATCCGGCATAATCAGGATCTTTGTCGCCGGCAAAAAATAAGAAGGGATTCCTTTTTTTTCTTCTGCATAAGGCATTTTATTTTCCATTTTTAAAAATTCCCTCCCGTTCCAACCCAGCATGGTAGAATTGATGACCGAGAAATGACGCCAGTTCTTCAAAGAAATATTTTTGGAATAACCTCCGTAGTGATCAAAAAGATAGGCTCCCTTTTGCGGGTCAAACAAATAGACCAGTCCACCCTGATCGGTCAGCAATATGGGATTGGGCACCGAATCGGTAAACTGGCGGATATCGTTGGTCTGACTGACAATCGTACCGTCGTTGGCGATTTTATTCAATTTCCCGGCTAGGGCATCGTACACCCATATATTGTTGTCGTAGGCCAGACCGATACAGGTTACCTGGTAAAACCCCAGCTGCCGCAGGTCCAGACTTCCCAGGTTATTCAGAAACCTGTCCAGGATGACAATCGTCCCGAATTCCTGATAGAATAAAAGAAGTTTCAGGGGATTGGTCACATCGATGTAAGCGATTTTTCCGTAACGTCTGACGTCATTGAATACCCCCAGGGAATCGCCGGCAGCACTGTATTTTTTCAGTTGGTTGTCGGGCGTGAGTACAAAAATATTTCCCAGATTGTCCACCTGAAAATCAGCATAACTTCCCGGGATGAAATGAGCCATCTGCGGAATCGTGTCGGATTGAGCCTTCAGGTCCCCGAACATAAAAAGGGCGGCGATATAGACGAGAAGTTTTTTCAATTTCTTACAATCTTATTATCCAGGGCCGGATCAAAACTCTGCAGGGTCAGTTTTTCTCCATCAAAACTGGCATAGGTAAAATAGCTGATCCAATCTCCCAGGTTTATATAACGAGTCCCGTTTGGAAACGTAAAATCAATGGGCAGATGGCGGTGACCGAAAATCATATAGTCAAAATTTTCTTCCTTCAACCGTATCTTGCAGTAATGAATCAGCCACTCACCGTCTTCACCCAGGAAGACTTCATTGGACTGATGGGTGGTCTGGCGGCTTTTATTGCTGAAATAATTGGCGATGCCCACCCCAATGGCGGGTGGCAGGATACCAAAAAGGGTCTGACTGAATTTGTTGCGGAAAATTTTTTTTAGAAACTTATAACCTCCATCTCCGGGACCCAGTCCGTCTCCGTGGCCGATCAAAAATTTTCTGCCCTGTCGTATAAATACTTTGGGCTCATAATAAACGGGGATGGAAAGTTCTTTCTCAAAATAATTCTTCATCCACATATCGTGATTGCCCACAAAAAACTGAATGGAAATACCCTGGTCGGTCATGGATGCCAATTTTCCCAGAATTCGCACAAAGCCTTTAGGTACCACGGTTTTATATTCGAACCAGAAATCGAAGAGATCTCCGACAATAAATATTTCAGAAGCCTTATCGGAAATGGAATCCAGAAAACGGATCAGGTACTTTTCTCTTTGCAGGCTGGTAAGCCGATCGGGGGAACCGAGGTGGAAGTCCGAAAGGAAGTAAATCTTTTTACCCGCGGCAATTTGCATGGGCAAATATAATTCACTGAGCATCTATAAGGAAAACATAAACTTCTTTGGGACCGTGCACCCCCACCACCAGGGTCTTTTCGATATCGGCCGTCCGGCTCGGACCGGTAGCCAGGGTGATAAAAGAAGGAATATTGTCCTTGTATTTCTCCAGGATGCCTTCCAGTCCTTCCCGGATATCATAAACCAATTGGTTGGCATAGGCGATACAGATATGGACCGGTGCATAGATGCTGACCGTTCTTCCGCTTTCCTGGGCGGAACTCATCAGCAGACTTCCGGTCCGGGCAATCAGGGCTTCACAGCTCGTAATGGAAACATCGGCTTCGGGTAGATCATCGGAAATCAGCAATCCCTTCAAGGGTTCACGAAGCATCGCAAGCAGTGAGGGTTCCCGGCAAAAGACCTGGGTCCAGGCCTGGCGGGAAATCAATTCCGTCAATTGCCGGATCATTTCCTGTTCATGGCTGCAGTACAAAAAACGACCGGATATGCGGCCAAAATTTTCTGCAAATTCAATGTCATTTTCTTGCGTGGGTGCCCGATACACACTGGAGTTTCCTTCGCTTTGCGGAAAGGGAACAGGCGCTGGATTTACCAACGCCTGTCGGATTCTTTTGAGAATATTTTCTTTTGCCGGCGATACTTGCATAAAACAGAAACTAAAGGTCTCCTTCCGGAGGAACCGGTATCGGATGGGACGGCATTCCATTTTCTGCCACTTTGAGTCCCGGGACATCGCCTACCAGCGGATCGTGGTCAGAGACATCCAATGCTCTTTTTTCTTCATAAGGTCTTTTCCCGATCAGGGCTTCGACGTCACTTTGGAAGAGTACTTCTTTTTCAAGCAGGGCTTCGGCCAGTAAATGCAGCTGACCTGATTTTTCTGTGAGCAATGCCTGGGTATGTATATAGGCTTTGTCGATGAGGGTTCTGACTTCTTCATCAATGAGTTTAGAAGTCTCCTCAGAATAGGGTTTGGTAAATTGGTTTTCCTGCGCCGGATCATAGAAACTTACGTTCCCGATCTTATCATTCATCCCGTATACGGTAACCATGGAATAGGCGATCCGCGTTACTTGCTGCAGATCGTTCTGCGCACCCGTGGAAATTTTTTGAAAAGTGAGCAATTCGCTGGCGCGGCCACCCAGGGTCATACAGATCTGATCAAAGAGCTGGTCGGTGCTGTAGAGGTATTGTTCCTTGGGGGTATACTGCGCATAACCCAGTGCAGCCACACCCCGGGGCACGATGGTTACTTTCAACAAAGGATAGGCATGCTCCAGGTACCAGCCACAGATGGCATGTCCCGCTTCATGATAGGCGATGATTCTTTTTTCTTCGGGAGAAATAATTTTGTTCTTTTTTTCCAGACCGCCGATGACCCGGTCAACTGCGTCTTGGAAATCTTCCATTTCGACACTGTCTTTGCCTTTGCGGGCGGCTATCAGGGCAGCTTCATTGCATACGTTGGCGATATCGGCTCCGGCAAAACCAGGGGTTTGTTCGGCAAGTTTGTAGATATCCAGTTTGGATGAAATCTTAATGGGTTTCAGATGGACTTTGAAAATAGCTTCCCTGCCTTTGAGATCGGGTTTATCTATCGATATCTGCCGGTCAAATCTTCCCGGGCGCAGCAGGGCAGTATCCAGTACATCCGGGCGGTTTGTAGCCGCCAGAATGATGATACCACTGTCTCCTCCGAAACCATCCATTTCTACGAGCAGCTGATTGAGGGTGCTTTCGCGCTCGTCGTTGCTCATCATGGCGTTTTTACCGCGGGCCCTACCGATGGCATCTATTTCATCAATGAAAATAACACAGGGTGCTTTTTCTCTGGCTTGTTTGAAAAGATCCCGAACCCGACTGGCTCCGACCCCGACAAAGAGTTCGACAAAATCTGATCCGCTCATCGAAAAGAAAGGTACCTGGGCTTCACCCGCCATGGCTTTGGCCAGTAAGGTTTTGCCGGTTCCCGGAGGGCCTACGAGCAGGGCCCCCTTGGGAATTTTGCCTCCGAGTGCGGTATATTTTTTAGGATTTTTCAAAAAGTCCACGATTTCCATTACTTCCACTTTGGCCTCATCCAGTCCAGCCACATCGTTGAACGTAATATTGACGCGGGTTCCCTTATCAAATAAGGTCGCTTTTGATTTGCCAATATTGAATATGCCCCCTGGACCGCCGCTTCCGCCTTGTCCACCCATTTTGCGCATCAGCATCACCCAGATGAGCAGGATAATGAGGATGGGCAGGGCAATCTGAAGAAGGCCAGGAATCCAGTCTCCCTCCTGTATCGAAGAGGTGGGCACTTCCAGCGTTGGATTTTTTGCAAAAAAATCATAGAGCCTCTTTTCGAATTCGTCAATTTTAGTGACTTGAAATTCGAACTGGGGTCCTTCTGCTTTTACGACCTGATTGTTTTTTCCGAGCAGGTCCTTGTAAATCGGTTTATCCAGACTGTCTTTCTTGATATAGACCCGTACAAGGTTTTTATTGGTGACCAGGACCAGGTGATCCACATCCCCCTTTTCCAGCATATCGTTTCTGAATTTCATTTCTGAATCCAGGTGGTGGGCGTCTGGTGTAAAGCCAGCACCAAAATAGTTGTATCCCAGTAAAACAAGTGCAATAATGGCCCAAACCCAGTAAATGTTGAACTTCGGTCCTTTTTTGGGTGTGTTGTCCTCTCCTCCTGGTCCCCGGGGCTTAAATCGTGAAAATCCTGGCCTGTCGTTCGGTTTTATATTATTCTGTGGCATGAGTGAGTCTTCCTTCTAGATAGATAATGATTGGGAAATAAAAAAGTTCAGAAAAACGATTTAAACAGTTTGATGATCAGCCTTCCAATTCTTCCAAAACAGCATCGTTCCACATCTCTTCCAACTTGTAGAAACGCCTGCTTTCGGGTAACATTATATGAACGACAACATTTATATAGTCAATAATCACCCACTGCAGTACCTGCCTTCCTTCGTGCATATAAGGGAATTCGCCGCATTTTTCCTTTAATTCTGCTTCGATGAAATCCGCTATGGCCCTGACTTGTGTGGTACTACCGGCTTCGCAAACAATAAAAAAATCTGCTACGGCTTCCGGTATTTTTCTTAGATCAAGAGATATGATTTTTTCGCCTTTTTTTTCCTGAATTGCCTGTATAATGGCTTTTATAATTTTTGAATTTTTCGCCAGCCGGATGGATTTATTTGGTTTCCGGCTAACCAACATTGACAATTGTTCCAATAATCACAATATTTTAGATGATAAATGATGAAGGCGGCGATTCCAGTAATCTTACTGAGGTATCCTACATTCGTACTGCCCAAAAATAGTAATCTTTTGCCAGATCCCCTTATGCGGAAACCCACCATTACAACATTTGACAATCAGCTGATTGAGCTGGAATCGGTGGATAGCACCAACAACTATGCCATGGGCCTGGTTCATGCTGGAATGGCCACAGCGGGTATGGTTTGTCTGGCCCGTCATCAATGGGCCGGTAAAGGCCAGCGGGGCAAGACCTGGCAAAGCGAGCCCGGCCAAAACCTCATGATGAGCTGGATCACAACGCCCGGCCCCCGGTTGCTGCCCCGGCCCTTTCTGTTTTCCGCGGCCATCGCCCTGGGGATCCTGGAAACCACCCGCCAATGGGAAAGTCAAAACTGGACCATCAAGTGGCCCAACGATATCTTTTGGAATGACAGAAAGGCAGCAGGCATCCTGATTGAATCGGTGATAAAAGGCCAGGACTGGCCCTTTGCGGTGGTAGGGATTGGTATGAATCTAAACCAACTTTCTTTTTCTGACGATTTACCCAATGCCGTTTCCTTAAAACAAATCACCGGCAAAAATTTCGAACCCCGGGAAATGGCCCGCCAAATGCTGCCCTGTCTTGAAAGACAGGTGGCCCTGTTGAAAAAGAATCCCTCCCGGATCCTGGAGGACTTCAATGACTCCCTGTATAAAAAAGGGGAACCCATAGCCATTCAAAAAGCCGGGGAACGCATCATTACCGGTTGGAAAGGGGTGGATGCGCAAGGAATGCTGCAAACCGAAGCAGGTACTTTCAATTCAGGAGAAATCCAATGGATTATCCCCGGAGGATAAGCGATCTTTTCTTTTTGGATCATCGTTTAAAATGAAGGAGGGCGGAAGCTGAATTCCCGGCTTCGTCTTCGGCATAAATCTTCAATTCGTGGCTGCCCGCTGGGCAATGTTCATCGAAATAATAGAGATAGGCTTTTTCCTTGTCATGGGAGAACAGAAGCCATTTTCCATCCAGGGTAGCGCGAAAATTTTTTATCTTTTTGTAGTTGTCGCTGACAACCACTTGGATCCGGCCGCTTCGCTGGAGGTTTGCATTTTCACTGATACCAGGAAACTGAATCACGGGGGCCACCGTATCGAGCACCAGATAAAACGTTCCAAAACTCCGGAAACTGGCCGTAGCCCAGTCACCCAGCCACTCCGGTTTTTTGTCTTCAAAGTCAGTTTTGTCTCGCCACTCCATCAGGACCCGGTCTTTTTTTTCTACCGGTTTATTGAGTTTTATTCTGACCGTCATCGTATCGGCGAGCGGTACCTGCACCTGTCCGATTTGAAATCGGCTGGAAAGCAATCCCGGACCTTCATCTGTGATTTCCTGGAATGGCACATGCAAGGAATCGTACAGACAGGTCGATCCCAGATAAAAAGCAGCATGGCTGTCTTCATAGCCGTCTACCAGACCCGGATAAAAAATCTTTCCGGAAAAAAACGGCTTCGTTTTGGGTTCGGGTTGATAACGAACCCGAAACACCAGGTTGGATGCATTTCCCTTGGCATCTTTTATTTCAATTTTGATTTCATGAACCAACCCATCTTCCAGATGTATCGTTCCGCCGGGGGTGGTTTCCCGATAGATGGATGGATGGTAACCGGGCATTCTGAACAGCAGCTGATAATAGGGCCCTCCTTGTTTATGGGTCGGATAATCGATGTGGGCATTGATGCCCCTGGTTTCCTCATAACTGATCCGGTCCATTTGAAAACCGGACAGTACTGTTTCATTATCGAACATCATTCCCTGGAAAATTCCATTGGGATTGCTGGAACCTGTTTGGGTATCGAATGCCTGGACCCCAAATCCAGGATTGGCAGTATTCAAAATCCAAACCGGTATTGTGATTCCATAATTGCTTCCTGATTTTTTCACGGCGGTAAAACGGGGACGCTGTTCGTAAAAACTTTGGTTTCGGTCATAGACCGACAGGCTCCGAATAACAGGAGCTTGATCATCGGCCACGGGCATACCGAACAACATGGGATTTAGGTTTACCTCTTCGGGGTATGTCCTGATTTCAAAATGAAGATGCGGTCCCTGGGAGCCGCCCATATTTCCACTGTAAGCGATGAGGTCTCCCTGTTTAACAGGAAACAGTCCGGGCGGAATTTCCAGCGACAGATCCCAGCGTTCCGATTCATATTGTTTTTGTTTTATATAGGCTGCCAGGGCCGGATAAAACCGGTTGAGGTGCGCATACAAAGTCACCAACCCGTTGCCATGACGGATATACACGGCCTGTCCGAATCCGAAAGGCTCAATTTTAATGCGACAGACCTGTCCATCGGCGGCTGCATACACGGGAAGATTTTCCCGGTGTTCGGTACGGATATCCAGGCCCATATGATAATGGTTGGCCCGGAGTTCTCCAAAATTGGCGGCCAGCTTTATGGGAATATCCAGGGGATTCCTGAATTCCTTCTGCGGATAAAAAGTGGCGGGAAAAAGCTGAGCGCAAACCAGTGAACTGTAAAGGCTCAGAAGAATGGAAAGGAAGGGTCGATGCATGGGTCCCAAAAATAGAAAATCAAAGTGGAATGCTCCCAATTAAGGATTCCATAACAGCTTCTTCCC
>JABDAN010000029.1:440-34769 GCA_013289175.1 Bacteroidota bacterium | reverse complement strand
GTGGTATGAATCAGCAGCTTTCCTTCCAGGAAACGGGCCACTTCCACAACGGCATCGTTGTCTTTTCTGGGCGCTTCACGGAATTTTCTCGGATAAATCGAAATACCTGTATAGATATTGTAATGAAGTGTCAGTACATGACCTTTGAAAGCGAAGTCCCACATCAATGAATCGAAATCATCGGATTTGTGGTTAAAATTCACGTCCAGGTCGTCCGATAAAATATTGGCGACTTCATAAAATCTTTTAAGGCCGCAATCGTCGTCTATAACTGCTTCGGTACAACCGAAGTCGGTACGTAATGTTAGGCTCATAGTGTGGGGATTTATTTGGTTTACGGATAAGTTCATGGTACGGGATTAAATTTGGGTGGTGTGGGCAATTTTTCTCCTGCTAAAATTCTTTCAGCGCCAACATTTTTACCGTTGGAAGGACAACCATACTGAGGTTTGCAGGAAAACAACGTGCCTGTAATGATGCACAGCACTGTTAAATACAAAAGGGTTTTACTTGTTTTCATTGGATATCGGTTAACAATTTAAACCTACAAAAAAGGTCGATCATTTGCAATGAAGCAGCCTGAAACTCGATGAATTGCAGGATATCTTCGATGAATGGCCCACCGGTAGGCTGCCCTTATAACGACTAGGTATAATTGTTAATTGTAAAGGAACTAGGTAAAATCACTGATAGGGGAATAGGCATTGAAAATCAAGTGGACTTCAATCCTTTAGGGGCATTTTTTCCAGGGTAAACCCTGGTAAACGCCGCTGTACCGGAGCTCTATTGCCCGCGGAACCAGTCAGCATACTGTATATAGTTGTTGGCAATCCGCTCGATCTCCCCATGGATGAGTTCCTTGGGGATATCCTTGATCTTGCGGGCAGGAATGCCGGCATAGATGGCGCCTTGCTCTACTTTCGTGTTTTCCAGGACCACGGCTCCCGCGGCAATGATGGAATTGCTTCCAATATCGGCGCCGTCCATGATGATCGATCCCATGCCGATCAGGACATTGTCCTGTACCGTACATCCATGCACGATGGCATGGTGGCCGATCGACACATTGTTTCCAATAACCGTCTTTGCTTTCTGGTAGGTGCAATGTATAATGGCGCCATCCTGGATATTGACTTTGTTTCCGATTCGGATACTGTTTACGTCTCCCCGCACAACGGTATTGAACCAGACACTGCAGTCATCGCCCATCACGACGTCTCCGACAACGGTCGCATTGGGTGCGATATAAATATTTTTACCAAAACCGGGGGAAATGCCTTTAACGGGAAGAATGACTGGCATGATCTGCTTTTTTTTGGAGTGCCTCTAAGTTAATGTAAAATCATATGGATCGCTCAGACGACCGGAAGGAAGGATCGAACCGGGAATGTGAAAAACCATCGGTAATATTGTTGTTTCAATTAAAAGCAGACGTCATCCCTGTGCGTCCCGGCGGGTAAAACGGCAACATGAATTCACGCGAAATTTTCTTCCATCACCTCGGTCAGACTTCTCCCGAGCCGCTGGCCCTGGAGATCGTCCGGGCGGAAGGCATGTATCTGTACGATGTTTCCGGTAAACAATATCTGGACGGGATCGGAGGGATCAGCGTTTGTAATACGGGTCATCGCCATCCCCGGGTAGTCGAGGCCATTCGCGACCAGGCAGACCGTTACCTCCATGTCCTGGTTTATGGAGAAATGATTCAGTCGCCCCAAATTGAATATGCCCGCCTGCTGACGCAACACCTGCCCCCCTCCCTTCAATCGGTGTTTTTTACCAATTCCGGTTCAGAAGCTACAGAAGGAGCCATGAAACTGGCTAAACGGGTAACGGGTAGAACGGAAATGGTCGGATTTGACTATTCTTATCACGGATCCACGCAAGGGTCCCTGAGTATGATCGGAGACGAATATTGGCGAAGAGCCTTCAGGCCCCTTTTACCAGGAATCCATCACCTTCGTTACAACAGCAAAGAAGATCTCGACCGGATCACGGAAAAAACAGCCTGCGTGGTGGTTGAAACCGTCCAGGCGGAAGCCGGTGTAATCAAACCGGAAAAATCCTGGTTGACAGCCCTACGCAAAAAATGTGATGCAACCGGTGCCTTGCTCATTCTGGATGAAATTCAGGTTGGATTTGGCCGCACAGGCACCCTCTGGGGTTTTGAACAATACGGTGTCATACCCGATATCCTCTTACTCGGCAAGGCCCTTGGCGGAGGACTTCCCCTCGGGGCCTTCATCGCATCCAAAGAGAAGATGGATAGTTTTACCCATCAGCCGGTCCTGGGTCATATCAGCACTTTTGGCGGCCATCCATTGAGTTGTGCCGCGGGACTCGCATCTCTGCAAATCCTTTTGAATGGCAGCCCGCCTGAGGTTGGAAATGAAAAGACCGGTCCTGCGGAAAACCTTATAACAGCCGTTGGAAAAAAGGAAAAATTATTCCATCAATTGCTGCAACATCCTTCCATTCCCAGGGTTCGATCGGCGGGGTTGCTGATAGCCCTGGAATTTTCAGATTTCCAAACCAACAAACGGATCATCGATCGGTCAATCCAGGATGGCCTGCTCACAGACTGGTTTTTATTTGCATCGAACTGTTTACGCATTGCGCCTCCGCTGACCATCTCTGAAGAGCAGATTGAAGAAATGTGCAGGATCCTTGTTGGCCATGCAAAGGGAACTCCACCGTGATGGATTTTAGAAAACCGATCGAAGGGAAGGGAGACTATTTAATTTTTATATAGGGATCGGAGCTGATGGCACCCGACCGGTCGGAGCAACTGTCCGAAATCAAAGACAGGTACAGTTTATCCTCCTTGATGACATATTTGTATTTGCCGACTATTTGATTGTCACAACTTGAAATGCCCGATACTTTTACCAAGTACAGAATACCCGGTTCCGTTTTATAGGTCATCCGTTCTACGAGCGAACTATCGGCCACTACATTGACTTGCGTGGTGTCCTTGTCAAATCGCCAGAAAACATTGGTATTGGTTTCCAGCAACATCGTGCCTTGCCAGGTGGTATGTGCCAATTGCGCCTGAGCCGGGGGCAGTATGAAAAAAAACAGGAGAACAGATATGGCCATGGATTTTTTCATCGTGAATTATTCAGTTTTCAAAAGTAGTTTTTTATTGTGAAATCTTTTGGGGCAACCGTCACCTGATCATTTTTTTAAACATCGGTGCAACCTTCCGGCGTCTTGGAGTGAGCACAAGATATTCTTTCCATACCTCTGGCAATCCCGGCTTTGGTCATCTGCCCATATCCGTCATCGGTCAGGTGTTCAGAAAAATCCTGGGCCAGGAAATAATTTTTTTTGGCTTCCTCCCCATCTCCCATATCCTCATGACATTTGGCAATATTGAGATAAAGGGAAGGCAAATGGGCTTTCATGTTTTCCTCCTTTATTTTCAAGGCAAATGCCAGCGCGGTTTTGTCCCAGGCCAATTTATCGGCAACGTTTTTCTGATGCCTGGCTACATAATGAGCCGAAATAAATTTCTCCAGATCCAGGGTTGCCTCCCTCCAAGCTTGCCAAAATACCTGGGCAGCTTCTGCTGTTTTTCCTGCTCCTTCCAGGCTCATTCCTTCAGCGCAGCGTTTGACGACGATATTTTCTGGGTTAAATTCCACTGGGTTTGTTTGTAAATACTAAATACTTTAAAACGCGATCCGGAAACTTCCGAAAACGCCGAATTTCTGAATATTGGTCAGTCCTACATTGGAGGGTGACACATGCCAGATAAAATCCACCCGGCAAAATTTAAATATGTTGTCGACACCCGTGCCGATTTCCATGTATGTTTTTCCGTTCAGAGACTGGAATGAATAGTCGACGTTGTTGTTGTAGGCTTCATTCTGCGCTGAAAGATGTCCCCACAGGAGTTTGACATCATAAAACTGACGCCATTTTAATTTCCGGGTGATCCCAGTGAACTTAAATATGCCAGGCCCGATATTGTGTTCGAAATTGAATCCCAGAAACTCATCGTGCAGATACTGATATTTATTCATTAAGCTGAACGCATATTTATTGTAATAGTAGGTTTCATTACCCGGTGCGACGTTCAGAAAAGGGTAAGGCTGTACGCCGGTGGTCTTTCCGCCAAAAAAATCGTAGTAGATCGTTCCGATCGGAGGTACTTTGACCACATCGGAAATGCTGGCGAAAATTTTATTATAAGTAAGGGTGCTTCCCAGTACGTTGGGGAAGCCATGGGTAAACTTCAGGTCGATGATCGGATATTCACTGCCCAGGCTGGTCCGGTAAAAAGTTGTTTCAAAAAATTTCTCCAGAAATGCAAACCGAAGGTTGATGGACAGTTCAAATCCATCCATGGGATTGCCCGGACCTTTTTCAAAAAAAATGATCGGAGCCAGGTTCAGTTCTGGGTTGTATACTTTGTGGTCGGCCGTAAGGGTGATGGAAAATCCGTTGACCCATTCGTTGAACCACTGTATCTGCTGCTCGGTCAGGTTGATGAATTTGATGGGGATACCCGGTTTACGTACAGCGATCGCGAAGATGTTGTCAGAAGTGATCTCATCATAGTATTGTTGCCCGTAGTCCAGGTCCTGCCTGAACATGCCATATAGGGACATGCGGGGATTTCGTTTAAAAATGTACAGGGCATCGCCTTCCCAGTGCCATACCTTGTCTCCGAAGCCATAGGCCAGATAACCGTGCAGGGTCAGGTTTTTATTGAATCCCCGGTTGGTTCCCAAATCAAATCGTACCCGCACTCCCTGCAGTTCATTTTCGTATATCCAGTTGTACCAGGGACCGATGACATAGTTTCCGATATCATAATAACCGGTGGCTATAAAATTAATCGCATTGGCATACTGATGAAATGCTTTCATGCCTACGAGTGTGTCCATCATCTTGTATACGGCTTTTTCATCCTTGCTCAGGGATTCATGGCGGTGGGCAAGCCAGAATGAATCCGGACGAACTCGGGCATTGGCCGAAAAAAGAACCTCCTCCAGGATTTTATTTTTCTCAACTTCCCGGATAACGGATGAATCATTGTAGAGGATGTTCTTGTAAGTAGTGGTTTTTCTGCCGATCATGCCCATCCGGTTTTTTCCGAGCGGAGACAGGGCCGCAACAAATTTATCCCGGGAAAGAAACCAGGTGGTATCGTGAATCAGCGTGAATTCCTGAACGAGCGTCAGTTCCTGGACAAAATTCAGGTTGGAAGAAGCGTCCAGACGCAGGGTCATTTTCTGAATGGCAAAACTGGAATCATGAACCCAGCAATCACCGGTAAAAGTATTCTCTCCTTTTCTTTTCGGGGTGAAGACCAGATGCAGCAACCGGCGCGCGTTCACATACTGGGTGTCAACAATCTGGTAATGATAATAAAAATCCCCGTTGTCCGAGAGCGGACTGACGAATCGTTTGTCAAAAACAGGGATGAAGTTATTATAGAAATCGATGTTCTGCTCCATGCCGCCCAGGTAGCGGCTCACACTTTCGTTGTTGAGGCCCACGGTTTTACTTCCTTTGATGACCTCTCTTCTTTTTGTTACCGGTTCGTGCACATAATAGTAGTCGGATAGGGTTTCGGTAATATAGATCGGAAGAAAGGGTTTGGCCTCACTGCTGTCGATGTTTTCTAAAATGAAAGCAAAGGGCTTCAGGAGACCGTTGTTTTGCAGGCGCTGTTTGTTTACCTGATTTAAGTCCAGTTCTAGTTTGTTATAGAGTTCGTAAGAAAAATTCTGGAACCGGTAGCGGTCATTTTTTTCTTTGTGTTTGACGATTTTGCGCCAGAGCAGTAATCCGAAATCCACTTTGCGCCGCACCACCACTTCGGAATAATTTCCCCTTTGCAGGTTGATGACCACCGTAAGGGTATCGTGGACGGCGTGTTTAAAGAGGGAATCACTCAAAGGCAGGGTATAGGTTAAAAATCCTACATAGGATACCTGCAGGGTATCCTTGGGCCAGTGATCAAAGCGGAAGGTAAAACCGCCAGCAGAATCACTGAGTTTTCCCGTGCCGGCCAGGTCGAACCGCATCGAAGCAAAGGGTACGATTTCTCCACTTTGAAAATCCAGGATCACACCGCGTAGAACCTTTGTTTGGCCCCTTGCGTGGATGGACAGGATAGAGAAAACAACAAGGCTCACATAGGTCAGACATTTCCTCCATATCACCATGGGCCAAAAATACTACAATGCGTCCGAAGGAGTTGGTTCCGGATGTCCAATCTCCTTACTTTTGCAGCCTTATGGCAAACGACCATCAAAGACTACAGGCAATTATTTCTCATTGTAAGGAATACGGATTTATTTTCCCTTCCAGCGAAATCTATGATGGACTGAGCGCCGTCTATGATTACGGACAGTATGGCAGCGAACTGAAAAAAAATATACGCGATTACTGGTGGAAGCACATGACACAGCTTCAGGACAATATCGTGGGCATCGATGCCGCTATTTTTATGCATCCCACTACCTGGAAAGCATCTGGTCATGTGGATAATTTCAGTGATCCGATGATCGACAACAAAGATTCTCAGAAACGCTACCGGGTGGATCACCTCATCGAAGGGTTTGCCGATGAACTGGAAGCCAGTGGCCGCAAATCGGAAGCAGATGCGCTGTTGGCTGAGATGGACAAGCTCCTGGCTGCATCGGATTTTGAAGGATTGAAAAAACTGATCGAAGAAAAAAATATCAAATGTTCCGTCGGCGGCACGGCAAACTGGAGTGAAGTGCGACAGTTTAACCTCATGTTCTCTACCCAGCTGGGCAGTGTTTCCGAAGAAGCCAGTGAAATCTATCTCAGACCCGAAACCGCTCAGGGTATTTTTGTAAATTTTCTCAACGTACAGAAAACAGGAAGACTAAAAATTCCATTCGGGATCGCCCAAACGGGAAAAGCTTTTCGCAACGAGATTGTGGCCCGGCAGTTTATCTTTCGGATGCGGGAATTCGAACAGATGGAAATGCAGTTTTTTATTCGTCCCGGCACACAGAAACAATGGTATGAGCACTGGAAGGAAGCCCGGATGAATTGGCACCTGAGCCTTGGGATTTCACCCGACAAATTCCGTTTTCACGACCACGTCAAGTTAGCCCATTACGCCGATGCGGCCTGTGATATCGAATATGCCTTTCCGATGGGATTCCGGGAAGTGGAGGGCATCCATTCACGCACCGATTTTGATTTAAAGAATCATCAGGAATACAGTAAAAAGAAACTCACCTATTTCGATACTGAACTCAACCAGCACTATATCCCTTATGTGGTCGAAACCTCTATCGGGCTTGACCGGACGATTTTGATGGTGCTCAGCGAAGCATACTTGGAAGAAGACCTGAGTACGGCCGATAAAAAAGACAGTCGGGTGGTATTGAAATTTCCACCGAAGCTGGCTCCCATCAAACTGGCCATCCTTCCACTGGTTAAAAAAGACGGGCTACCGGAGATCGCCAAAGAAATACTTGCCAGCTGTAGAAGCCGGTTTCGCTGCTTTTATGAAGAGAAGGATACCATCGGAAAAAGATACCGCAGAATGGACGCCATCGGCACGCCGTTCTCGGTAACCGTAGACTATCAATCAGCCCAGGATCAAACCGTCACCATCCGCTACCGGGACAGCATGAAACAGGAAAGGATACCCATCGATGCCATCCGGGAAATCGTTGAAAAACAAATTTTATAAACCGTAATTCAACCGGAACCCTTACATTTGGGAATCGCCTCCAATTGCATGATGAACCCCGCCGGCGAGCATTATCCTGCTTGCGGCTTTGTACCTGTTGAAGATCCTTTTTCTGATTCTTAATTTAATTATCACCATGCTTACCAATGAGGTTACGCTCAACTATTATCTGCTCGCTGCTGTCCTCGGAATATCCTTTCTTATCGGATTTGCGATCCGGACAAAAAAGATGATGAAGTTCAGGGTCAAGATTCAGGAACTGGAAAGGGAGATACTCAACAACTACGAACACATCTTGGAGCTCGAAAAAGAAGGCCTGAATATTGAAAACCGCCTGCAGGATATCAAAAGTCCTGTCATTACCATGAAGGCGCCGAACAAGGAACTGGAAGGGCTTTCCAAAAAAGTTCCCGATATCATGCTGCGCAAGGAACTTCTTTCCAAAAGAAATATCGACCGGCAATCGGCTTCTGGTTTATAAAAGGAGCTAAACCCCGGATGTCTTTACCCCCGGTCTATCCATACAATTCCAAATGGATGGATTTGCGATCATAACCCAGGTCGGTTATTCGCTTTTTGGCCTCATCGATCATATTTTTCCAACCACAGAGATAAAAGGCTGCAGGATGAACCACCATTTCTGCACTCAGGGATTCCATTGTCCGCTTTTTTTGACAGATTTCCTCAAAAACCGCATGGACATATCCGGTACGGATCAGGTGTTCCCGGTTCTCCGGAATTTCCCGGGAGAAAACGGGCAGATACTGAAATCCGGGAAGGTTCATTTCAAGTTCCTCCAGTTCTTTGCGATAAAGGGCGTCCCCCAGCCTGCGACAGCCAAAGATCAGGTAGATATCTCGGTGGGCCAGGTTGTGGCGCAGGATGTGGTGGACCATGGAACGGAAAGGCGCTACACCCGTTCCGGTACAAATTAAAAACAGGTCTTTTTCCAGTGGACTCGGAAGGGTAAAAGAACCCTGCGGGCCGCGCAGGGTCAGCTCACTGCCCACCTGAATTTCTTCAAACAGGTATTTGGTACCTGCCCCGCCTTCGAGCAGTACGATGACCAGCTCAAAGACCGGGCTGTCATCGGGCCAGGAAGCAATGGAATAACTACGCCAACGCTTGGAAGGTTTTTCATGGATGGGAAGATCCAGCGTTACGAACTGACCGGGTTCAAAGTGAAACGGTAGGCCGGAGACCAGTTCTATCCAGAAACGGCGGGTAGTGGTGGTAGCATTTTCTATCCGGATAACTTTTCCGGTTTGCCAGGGCTGGAGCATGGAATCGATGGGTGTTAAAGGTCAAAGGTTCAAATCCAATCAATACAAAATCCCGCTACAATTTACAGGATCCCGGTTTAACAGGTCCGGGAAAGGGCAACCGAATAGTTATCTATTGGTCTGTTAATAGACCACAAATTTCTCCACATAACTTTTCGATCCGATGAATACCTGCAAAACATAAGTACCCGCACTGATGGCACCCAGATTGATTCTCTTGCTGAAAAAACCCTGGAAATTGGGATTCTCCAACTGATAAAGTTGTTGTCCGTTGATATCGACTATCCGAAGGTTTGCGTTGGCTGCCGTAGGCAGATAAAATTGCACGGTAAATGCTCCGGAATTCGGATTAGGCAAAAGGAACAGGCCAATATCATTGGTCGTTGAATAGGTATAGGGGCTCGATACCAGGTTACAACCTACACTGTCGGAAACGATATCCTTGTAGGTTCCGGGTCCCAGCAGCGAAACCGTGTCTTTGGTCGTGCCGATCAGCGAATCATAAAAATACCAATGATTGCCGGTAGCATAGTTGCTCTTCAGGGTATGGGCAATACGAGTTAAGACCACCGGTGTGGGTGTGACCGCCTCTACAGGAACCCTCGGAGACGCGCATTTATCCAAGGTTATCTGAAGGTCATAGAAGAAATAATAATATGCCTGATAAAAAGTCGTGTCCTTGCAATTGTTGGTATTGATCGCACTGTTTCCGGTAATGGTGAATACACCCGGTAACCCCTGCGGATAAGGGTTTTGGGTGATGTTGTTGTTGCGGAACAGGAAAGTGCTGTCTCCGCAAACTACGATGATCACGTGATCGCCGGCAGAGGGAACCGGCAGCCCCAGGAGAAATACCGCACCCGTATCGGCCGGTGAATTGACACTGGAAGCCACCCGGGAAGGATTGGGCGTAGTAGCGTATACGTTGATCGTGGTCTGAGAGATCGGAAAATAATCGAAGGCACCAGTGCAGGAATCATAGTCTGCCAGGTCGGCGACGATAAAGGTCACTGGTCCGCTGGCTCCGACGTAGAGCCGGGCGCTGGCGATGGTCACCGGTACGTCGTTGTGAAATTTCACAAAATTTCCCTGGAAAGAATTGTACCCGCCACTCTGAAAGGCCAGCTTGGACTTGGGTCCGATGGTTCCGTTGATTTCATTCAAACCCAGATAGTAGGTTTTGTTGGCCGTGATGTCGGTTGTGGTAGCCTGTGGACCGGAAGCGATGGGCGTGGTCGAGGTCGGACTGTCATACCAAAGGATGGCATCCGATGGGTCGTTGGTATCCGCTTTCAAACCTACCAGGGAATCTTCCTTGCAGATCTCGGCCTGTCCCTTGACGGTTTCTGATCCTGCACCTGTCTGGACCGTATCGGTAATGGCGTCATTGCCCGGATCCTGGTCACCGGGAAGGGCCGTACCGGACTTGATCACAAAGCTGGTACCGGGAGTGGTTTTAAAAGCTGTCTGGAAAGTGAAGACAGCCGAACCCAGGGCTGGAATGGTATCAGGATAAACCGTAGTGATATTCACCAGGGTCTGGTTGTTGGAACTGACGGTTAGATAGACTGGGACATTAATCTGGGTTACCGTACCCAAATTCTTGATTCTTACGGTGATTCTCTGGGAATCCGTCTGGCAGGTGCCGGGCAGTGGATCTAGGACCGCGGAAACACCCACATCTGTGGAAAGACTGTTGAAAGCAACGGTGTAGTCCTGTGTTTCACCATTGGGATAATTGCCGCAGGGTTGAACCAGGGAAGTATCGGTGGTTTCTTCGGCTACAATCCTTAGGCGGGTGGTATAACCCACCGTCATGGAGTCTGGAACGAGGATATTACCGCTATAGGTCACATTGCCACCTGCCAGCACCGGACTGACGGCAACGGTTTCTCCCGGATCTGTAAAAGTTCCGTTGTTGTTGTAGTCGATAAAAATTTTCACGATGCGGGATGCCGTCGAAGCATCACAGCTGCTGAGTTTAATGGTGAAGGGAATGGTCTGGCTGGACTGCAGGTTAATGGTGTTGTTGGTATAGTCCGTATAAGTCGTGCAGCCCACAGGATTTGCAACATTGACATTGCTGATGCTCACATTGTCGATTCTTGTACCGGCAGAACTCGTGGCCGCCGAAGGGCAATAACCGGAACTGCCCACGCCGCTGACGACCAGGGAATAGGCTTGTGAACCGTTGGTGAGGCTTCCTTTGTGGGTAACCGAAATGGTATAGGATTTTCCGGCAACCGCATTGGGTACCAGAATTTTTTCTTCGTTGTTCAAATGATCGTCCCCGGTTGTCGCCGCCTGAGCCGGTTTGAGGGGATTGAGAATCCAAGGCATGTAGGTGTTGCCGTTGCCCGTAATCCTCAAATCCAGGTCGTTGACCAGCTTCGGGGTGGGGTTATTCAGAAAGTTGACGGTATCCACTGTGCCGGGTGGATCGGTCCAGCAGATGGTGGCCATCAGGGGACCTTTCCCGGAAGCCACGACGGGCAGGGAAAAACTATTGGTCCCTGCGTCCAGGGTGTTTTCTTCAATGAGTTTGTCGCTATTGTTGGAAGTAATAACCGCAGCAGCCTGGGGTATATCAATCAACCCATATCCGAATTGGTAGTCCGGTCCTGGAGAAGGACCCGCTTCGTCGGTGGTATGGTATAGAAGGGCCTTCAGGGTGGCCGAGCGCATGAATTTATTGTGGAGTTTATGATAATATTCCTGTAGTAGAAATCCAGATCCGGTTGCTGCCGGAGTGGCCATGGAAGTACCGTCCATAATCGCATAGGCATTGTTGGAGGTGCTGATGCAGGACAAAACACCCACTCCGTCGGCGACCATATCGGGCTTGATGCGTCCATCGTCGGTGGGTCCCCAGCTGCTGAAATAGGCCAGTACGACATCGGAAGGTGAACTATATCCTCCGGGGATCGGATTTACAGCGCCGATGGTCAATATATTTTTTGCGCCGGCGGGAGGAGAAATGCCGTCATAGCTGTCATTGCTGCTGATATCGGCCGGCCGGGGTCCTCTGTTTACAATATTAAAATTAGAGTCATATCCCATGTAATCAGTGCCTACGGGTGGCCCGTTATATCCCCGGCTGTTTCCGGCAGCGGCCACGATCAGGTAGTTGGGTGCTGTATAGGCAATCGTATCAAAGCCCTGGCAATAAAAATCGTAGTAACCGAATTTATAGTCCACCGTATCTCCGGGCAGGCCGTACCAGGTCCACTGCGAGAAATCGGAATTGGGTAGCCAGCCGGCGGTAATGCCGTAAGAGTGGTTGGAAAGCAGCAGGCTGTCTGCGGCATCGCTCATTTCTGGCAGATCGCTGTTGTTTTGAAAGTCATAACAGAGCAACTGCAGGGCTCCAAAAGACATGCCCTTGGCCACCGGGTTTACACCCGCTGCGATCATCGTTCCGCTCACATGGGTAGAATGGTCGCTGAGGGCAGTCGGATTGTCGACCTGGTGGACCCTTCCGACCAATTCCTGGTGGGTTGCCAGGACCCTTCCCTCATCCCATATCGCTATTTTCCCTTTCAGGAAGCTGGAAGAACCGTTGAGTGCAAGACCAGTACTTCCACCCGGCCAGAGTTGATTGGTACCAATGGTGGCAGCTGATATCACGTTGTCGTTGGTAGAAACATACAAGGGCAGACCCTTGATCCCCAAACCAAATAGATAGGCTCTTTTCCCATTTTTTAACTGAATGGTCAGTGGCCATCCCCTTTGTTTGGCCAGACTCAGCAAGCGAGCCGCCATTTCCTGATTCTTAAAGTCCGCCCGTCTGGCAAAAGCCCGCAAGGCACCGGAATTGGTAGAAACCTGGGACCGCACAGTGGTGAAAAGGCAGGTGGCAATCAAGACGAAGGGTACAAATTTTTTAAGTGTCATGTATATGCTATGTGATTCTGTATGGGGCCGGTGAAATTACAAATTTTTAGCCAGCACAATTTTTTTTGAACTAACTTACTAAGCGCGTTCATTTACTATGTTTTATAAAAAATCAACCCTCCTGCTGGCCGTTATCTTGCCATTTCTGATGACTTGCGCACAAACTCCCAATAAAAAAACAGGTATAGAAGGGTTTATCTTCAGGATCTCGGGTAACCATATGCCATCCCCCAATGTAAAACCAACACCACCCAAAGGTATCAAGGCCAATTTATACATCTATGAGCTGACCAGTTTGAGCGCAGTGACTCGGGTAGGGGAATCGGCTTTTTACAGCAGTATCCATACCCGGTTGGTTGAAAACGTCACTTCGGACTCGACAGGATATTTCTTCGTAGCCCTTCCTTCTGGAGAATACTCCCTTTTTACCAAAAAGGATGCTTTGTTCTATGCGAATAATTTCGATGGGGACAACCATATTGCCCCCGTAAAGGTCCTGGCTGGAAAGGTTACCCAGGTAAATGTGAACATCGATTACGACGCCGTTTATTAGGGGTCGTCCCGGGCCGAACCCCGGCTTCCCCTTTCCCACGCCCAAGTTCTCCCCTTCCCCCGGGCCCCTTGTTCCTTCCCCGCTGCAATTTGTTACCTTTGCCCAACGGAATGAGCAATGAGGTCCTGTTGAAGCAGTTCGAGCATTCATCCCGCCTTTTTCAGCTGGCGGACAGGCTCACCCTGTCCCAACCCCAGCACCTGCAGCTTAAAAATCTGCAGGGTTCTTCTCCCGCTTTTGTCATGGCTTCGATATTTAGAAACCCGGTGTCGAGCCAGTTGAACCACCTGGTTGTGCTGGAAGACGCGGAAACGGCAGCCTATTTCCACAATTCCCTGGAAAATCTGACCGGGGCACTCGATATATTTTATTTTCCTTCTTCCTTCAAAAACAACAAAACCTATCAGGAGCTCAACAGCAGCCATGTGATGCTGCGCACCGAAGCACTCACGCGCTGGAGCGGGGGCGGCAATAAGAAAATCATCGTGACCTGTCCGGAAGCCATTTTTGAAAAAGTGGTATTGCCAGAAACCCTGGCCGGAAATATGATCCGCTTAAAATCCGGCGAAACCATTCAGCTCGATCAGCTCATGGAATCCCTGGTAGGTTACGGGTTTGAAAGAACGGATTTTGTTTATGAACCCGGCCAGTTTGCCCTGCGGGGTGGTATCCTGGACATCTATTCCTTTGGCAACGAAAAACCTTACCGGATCGAACTGTTTGGCCATGAAGTGGATTCCATCCGGATCTTTGATCCCGAGTCGCAACTCAGTGAACGCCGGCTGCTGCAGGTGAATATTATTCCCAACATCGAAACCCATTTTGCGACCGAGAAAAAAGTCTCATTGTTTGAGTTTCTTCCCGCCAATACGGTCATCTGGATGCATGACCAGTGGTTTGTCCGGGAAAGAATCAGCATCCTCGAAAATGAGCTCAAGACTTTTCTTTCTTCAGCTACCACCCGGGAAATAGAGTCCCTGGAGGGCGGCGCCAAAAAAACGGTTAGCCAGGACGATTTTATCGATCCTTCCCAGATTGACGAATGTTCTAAGATCCGCCACCTGGTGGAGTTTGGAGCCGCGCCCCACAAAGAAGCGTTTACCATTGAATTTCATACCCGGCCACAGCCGGCATTCAACCGACGTTTTGAACGGCTGATTGCGGACCTGGAAAGCTGGGAGGCGAAAAAATTTGACATCTATCTGTTTGCCGACAATCCCAAACAACTCGAAAGGCTGCGTACGATTTTCGAGGATTTGAAATCGGGCATCCGTTTCACACCGGTTGCCAGTTCCATTCACGAAGGATTTATCGACGAAGACCTGAAAATTGTTTGTTACACGGACCATGAGATATTTCAACGGTACCATAAATACAAAATCAAACAGGCCTATAATAAAAGCAAGGCGATCACGCTGCGCACTTTGCGCGAACTACAACCCGGTGACTATGTAACCCATATTGACCATGGGGTGGGGGTATTCAGCGGATTGCAAAAAATAGAAGTCAACGGCAGACTCCAGGAAGCGGTGCGGATCTTTTACAAAGACAGTGATATCCTCTACGTGAATATCAATTCCCTGCATAAGATCTCAAAATATACCGGGAAGGAAGGCAGTATTCCCAAAGTAAGCAAACTCGGCAGCGATGCCTGGCAGAAACTGAAGGAAAAGACCAAGACGCGTGTCAAAGAAATTGCTTTTGACCTGATTAAATTATACGCCGCCCGCAAAGCGCAGGAAGGTTTTGCCTTCTCCGCCGACAATTACATGCAGACCGAACTGGAGGCTTCTTTTATTTATGAAGACACCCCCGACCAGAGCAAGGCTACTGCCGATGTAAAAAAAGACATGGAATCCGCTTCTCCCATGGACAGGCTGGTCTGCGGGGACGTGGGATTCGGTAAAACAGAAGTGGCCATCCGGGCTGCGTTTAAAGCCTGCCTGGATGGTAAACAAGCCGCCGTACTGGTTCCAACCACCATCTTGGCCTTCCAGCATTTTAAAACTTTCGGAGAAAGACTGAAAGATTTTCCGGTGACGGTGGACTATGTAAACCGGTTTAAGTCTGCCAAGGAGAAAAAAGAAACCTATAAGAACCTGGAAGAAGGGAAAATAGACATCATCATCGGCACCCACTCTATGTTGGGTAAGGAGGTGAAATTTAAGGACCTCGGCCTGCTCATCATCGATGAAGAGCAAAAATTTGGTGTGGCGCACAAGGAAAAAATTAAAACCCTGCGTACAAACCTGGATTGCCTAACCTTAACGGCTACCCCCATCCCACGTACGCTCCAGTTCAGTCTGATGGGCGCCCGGGACCTGAGTATCATGAATACGCCACCCCCAAACCGCCAACCCATCCAAACGGAGTTGCAGGTGTTCAACGAAGAATTTATACGGGATGCGATTTATTACGAAGTCGAGCGGGGGGGACAGGTCTTTTATATTTATAACCGCATCCAGGGACTCAAGGAAATGACCCTGCTCCTGCAGGAATTGTGTCCGGACCTGAGTATCGGCAATGCCCATGGACAGATGGAAGGCCATATACTGGAAGAACGCATCATGGATTTTGTAGACAAGAAATACGACGTCCTGGTTTGCACCAATATTGTGGAAAGCGGGGTGGACATTCCCAATGTCAACACCATCATCGTTCAGAATGCCCATCAGTTTGGCCTGAGCGATTTGCACCAGCTCCGGGGACGGGTTGGACGCAGCAACAAAAAAGCTTTCTGTTACCTGCTGGCTCCCTCTTTGGCTACCCTGCCTTCTGATGCCCGCAAAAGGCTGCAGACCCTCGAACAGCACAGCGACCTGGGCAGTGGCTTTCAGATTGCCATGCGCGACCTGGATATCCGCGGAGCGGGAAATATGCTGGGTGGCGAGCAAAGTGGGTTCATGGTCGAAATGGGTTTTGAGATGTATCAGAAAATTCTGGACGAGGCCATCCGGGAACTCAAGCGCACTTCTTTTAAAGATTTATTCAAAGACGAAATTGCCCGCCAGGAACAAGAACTCATTGACTGCACCATTGATACCGATCTGGAGATCCTGATCCCGGATGAATACGTGGAAAGCATCACGGAAAGACTTTCACTCTATACCCGCCTGGATAATTGCGAAACCGAAGAAGAGTTGATCGCCTTTCACAAAGAGATGGAGGACCGTTTCGGTCCGGTTCCGGAACCCGTAAACGCCTTGTTTGATACAGTCAGGATACGCAGGATGGCCGTTGAACTGGGTTTTGAAAAACTCATATTTAAGAACGGGCAGGTTAAATTTTATTTCATCAACCGGCCGGATTCCAAATATTTCGAATCAGACATTTTTAAAAATATCCTGGATTATATACAAAAGCAAACCAGGCAGGCCCGGCTTCGTCAAAACGGAAAGTTGTTTTTGCTCGTGGTAAGTGAAATGGACTCGATGAAAAAACTACTCGATTTCGTTGAGCGGTTGTCCATAGCCGTGATAAAAAATGAGAAAATAGAGGAAGTGGGGGAAATTTAAAGTCTGATGTGTTGAATTTATTTAAATGAACATCGGAAACTTATTTATGTTTCTTAAAGGATACCTGCAATAGATTTAATTTGATCAATAAGCGTCAGAAAGTCGATTCCCAGCTCTTGTGGAATTGAGCAACGGACCCGAAATGTTGGGCATGCGATTAAAATGGAAAGGGAAACAAAGGCGGAGGCAGATCCCCTTGGCTCAGATATGCTTTTCCATGACCACATGGGGAATGGTGATCTCAATAAACTGTCCATCTTTTTTTACGTAGCCCAGTTTTTCATAAAAACCGGTGGCCGTAGCGCGAGCGTGCATCATCAGGATCTCATAACCCATGTCCCGGGCGATGTTTTCTGCAAAAACCATCAAAGCCCGTCCGATGCCCTTACCCTGCAGATTGTTGGGGACAGCCATCTGGCGCAAACGCATGGTTTTGTCGTTTACCCTTGTCAGCAGGCAGCAGCCCAGTAAACGATCGTCCTCAAAAGCGCCCATGAGTACATCATCCTTCTCTTTTTCAAGCTCTTTGGGGTCAAAACTCAATCCCAGCGGCTTTCTTAGGAGATCATTGCGCAAACGCAGCATTTTCTCATATTCTGGTGATCCGTAGTCTATTAGCTTGAGCGCCATGGCTAAGGGGTTGGTTTTTTTGAAATGAGGAGCGGAAATCGCAAATTCCGGTATATAATCCAAATCAAAAAATAAAATTGAAATAGCTTGTTGACGCTGTTTAAGGCAAAAATTATATTTTTGCAGCCGAAACTAAAATTTACAAAAATGTCAGACATCGCAACACGAGTCAAAAAAATTATAGTGGATAAGCTAGGGGTAGAAGAAGCTGAGGTAACCAATGAGGCATCTTTTACGAATGATCTGGGCGCCGATTCGCTTGACACGGTTGAATTGATTATGGAATTCGAAAAAGAATTCAACATATCAATTCCCGATGAACAGGCAGAAACCATTACGACGGTCGGTCAGGCCATCGGGTACCTGGAAGAACACGCTAAGTAGACGTTCATCCGTGCTGCGCAAAAATTCGTTGATCCGCTTTTCAAAGGCCCTCAGCTCGAGAAAGCGGATTTATCACATTATTTAATATCCGCGCAATTGGTCATATGGAACTGAAAAGAGTGGTTGTTACGGGAATGGGTGCGCTCACACCAATCGGAAATAACCTGAACGATTATTGGAACAATCTTCTGGCAGGAGTCTCAGGCGCGGATCTGATTACTCTTTTCGATGCCTCCAAATTCAAAACGCGGTTTGCCTGCGAACTCAAGAACTACGATCCCCTGGCTTTTTTGGATAAAAAAGAAGCCCGTAAGCTGGACCGCTTTGCCCAGATAGCCCTGGGTGTCAGCGATCAGGCCGTGGCTGATGCCGGCATAACCAAAGACAATGTGGACAGTGACCGTGTCGGCGTCGTTTTTGCCAGCGGAATCGGCGGACTGATTACTTTCCAGGAAGAAGTGGTGCAGTTCGCCCAAGGGGACGGCACGCCCCGGTACAACCCCTTTTTCATACCCAAGATGATCCTGGACATTGCGGCCGGTCATATTTCTATCCGCCACGGTTTTAGAGGCCCCAATTTTGCGGTCGTCAGCGCCTGCGCCTCTTCAACGAATGCCCTCATGGAGTCTTATAACCTCATCCGGTTGGGTATGGCGGACATCATTCTCACCGGCGGATCGGAAAGCGTCGTCAGTGAAGCGGGTGTCGGCGGATTCAATGCCATGAAAGCCTTGAGTGAACGCAACGATTGTCCCAAAACAGCCAGCCGACCCTATGACAAAGGCAGGGATGGTTTTGTAATGGGAGAAGGAGCAGGCGCCCTGATTCTGGAGGAACTGGAACACGCCAAAGCCCGGGGCGCGAGCATTTATTGCGAGATCGCGGGCGCCGGGGCTACCGGTGATGCGCATCATATTACGGCTCCTCATCCGGAAGGACGGGGTGCAAAGAATGTCATGAATGCAGCCCTGCGGGATGCGGGGATGTCTGGCGCCGATATTGACTACATCAATACCCATGGAACTTCCACGCCCCTCGGCGATGTGTCGGAAGTAAAAGCCATCATGGATGTATTTGGAGACGATGCTTTCAGAACCAATATCAGTTCCACCAAATCCATGACCGGCCACTGCCTGGGTGCAGCCGGCGTAGTAGAAGCCATTGCCTGTATTATGAGCGTGGTGCATGACGTGGTTCCCCCGACCATCAATCATTTTGAGGACGATCCCGATCTGGATCCCCGCCTGAATTTTACTTTTCACAAACCCCAGAAAAGAATTGTCAACGCGGCCTTAAGCAATACGTTTGGTTTTGGCGGACACAATGCCTGCGTGATTGTAAAAAAATATAAGTAGTAAGCCAATCGGGGATTTCCATTCTGCAAAATGCCTATTTACTTTTTGGGCGTTTGACCCTCTTTCGGTTTGAGCACCATGAGATGATATAAATCAATCCCCACCATCACACAATTATTATTTTATAAACCGCGTTGAACAGGTGACAATCTATATGCCTTCCATGGGGTTTTCAATTATTCACGCTATTTTAGTGTTGTGGGATTTTTAGACAAGATTTTTAAAAGCGACTCTTCCATTGTTTCTTTCCGCAAGCAATTGCGTAATGTGCTGGGTTTTGTACCCGGAAATGCAGTTTTGTATAAAACAGCCCTCACACACCGGTCGGTAAAGGAAAGTTCCGATCAGAACAACGAACGCCTCGAATACCTGGGAGATGCCATTCTCAGCGCGATCATCGCAGATTTTCTATTTAAGAAATATCCCTATAAAGAAGAAGGCTTTCTCACCGAAATGCGCAGCAAGATGGTGAACCGGGTGCAGCTCAATGATATCGCTGTCAAAATGGGTCTGCGCAAGATTTCCTATTTCAACAAATTCGACGGTTCCCTGAAAATGAGCCAGATCTTTGGAAACACCCTGGAAGCAGTGGTGGGTGCCATTTACCTGGATAAGGGGTATGACAAATGCAAACAGTGGGTGATGGAGCGAATCATTCAACCCTATCTGTTTATGGAGGACCTGGAGAATCTGGAGATCAACCACAAAAACAAATTATACGGCTGGGCCAATAAAAATGGAAAGAATCTGGAATTTGAAACCATCGATGAACACATGGAAGGGGGCCGGCGATTGTTCACGGTGGGTGCCGTCGTCAACGGTGAACTGATATCCCAGGGCCGGGCTTACAATAAAAAAGATGCGAGCCAAATCGCTGCTCAACTGGCGATGGATAAACTGGGTCTAAATAAAATTGAATCAGAAGAATAGTTTTTTCGCCTCGGACGAATCTCCCGATTATCCTTTCACTACTTTGACTTTTATCTCGGCCTGAAAACCTCCCGAACTGGCTTGTTTGGTCATTTCAAGCGACGTACCGCCGCCAGCGTGAAAAATCCCTTCAATATTTAGGACGCCATGCATGCGCACACCCGAAGAGGGCGTGGCTCCGCCCGTATCTTTATTTCCCTGAGCCAGCAATTCTTCGCGGCCTATATCTTTTTGGTATTGGGCCGAGCCCATATAACCGGGATCCTGCTGCGCCTTTTGAGATATCTGTTGAGCCAGCTGCTGGGCCTGCACATTGGGATTGTTTACCGTACCTCCCATCTCCTGCTGTAATTTCTGAAGTCGTTGGATGTCGGCCTGTCCCTGGGCAGATTTAAAATAGGCGGGATCTCCCTGATGTGTCTGCATCCTTTCGGCCCATGCCTTTTCCCAGTCGGCATCGGCAATATTACTTTTGTCCGTGACGAGAAATTCTTTTATAAACGCATTGAAGAACAGCGGTTCGATCATATGCGTCTGTGTGGTATGACCGTCCGCCATATAGGATTCCGAAGGATCGGCCATGCCAAAACGGGCGAGTACTAATTTTGCCGGCGCCGATCCGTTGGCGTCGATTTTTCCAATACTGATGAACAGGGGTATGGTATATTGATGGGGTCCCACGAAAGTGACTTTCGTCATCGAGAAATCTTTTACGGTCATGTTCATATCACTTTTTTTGTCGACCGGTTCCAGCATGTAAGTACCATCTGCCAACGGTTTCAATTGGGTCGCGGATTCGCCGGAAAGGGATATATGAATACCTGCCGGTCCGGTCAGTTCCATATCTACCGTCACTCTATATCCGGCGATGACCGTGATATTACAAATCAAGGTGACCATGGATTTGCTGCCGGAATAAGGATGAAAAGAAACGGCTACCGCTACCGGATTGGTTGCGGGTATTTTACCGGGCGCGGTATATTCGAGGGCTGTTGCATTCATGCCGTCCGTTACGCGCAAAGTACCTTCTGCATCATCACCCTGACCGGCGGGCTTGCCATTCAGGGTCCAGTTGGAGATCGAAAGGTCGCTGCTTCCATTGATGACGGCGCCTTCGGTCGTGATATACTGAAAAAAAAGCTTGAGCTTTTCCCCTGTAAAAACAGTGGCGCTGGCCCCCGGGTGCATCACGTAATTAGAAGCATCCTGCCCATGGCTGGTGAGAGATGCAATAAAAAGAGGTATTAAGATGAAAAACTTTCTCATATTCATTTATTTGGGCTAGGGAGTAATGATCTGGTTTAACTTATCCGTATCCAGCGTTTGAAGGAATTGATGCAAATAAGCGGGTGCCCCTTCTACGTGCATGACAATCGTTCTGATTTTATCTGAGGTGATATTTTTTGGCGTAACCAAATCCATATTTTTCCGATCGGCTTTATAAACAGGATAATAATACTGGTAAGCGTTTGGTTTAAGATTCCAGTTTCCAAAAAGAATAAAAGCCAGATCGCCGGTGCGTGTGAACTGATTCAAATCAAAAATGGCCCGTTCATCTGTTTGATTATTGTGTGCTTCCATAGCCAGGACGGCATGGGGAACGGCCAGGGATCCGGTAGGATGCATATTATCCTGGATGGAGGACAAGGTGGCTCCGTCGGCAGCATTGAGAACGAATTTTACGCGGATCATAGACGCACGGCGGAATCTTTCCGTGATCCTTTTCTGGCTGTCCTGCATTTTGGTGATGGCGGAAAAATCGTTGTTACCCTGGCTGATCTTTTCGGCTTGGGCGGCCATATCTAAGATGAACTCTTTTTGCCACTCCTGCCAGGCACGCAGAGAATCGGCGTTGACGATAAAAATAAAACTGATTTCATATTCATGCGGCGGCCGGAGGTTAAAAGCCAGCGGACCGGACCGGTCGGCGTTCAGAAAACCGGTACCGTGGGATTCGTCATAGGGATGCAGTTCCCATTTTTTTTTATCAGCCAGCATCTGCATTTGATCGGTTAAAAAATCATGCATCCTGAATTCCATGCTGATTTCCTGGGGAGCCACCGGGTTGTTAAGTCTTTCCACCGAATCGCCCAGCTGGTCGGCCGGACAGTCTGCTGGAAACCAGGGACAGGCCTGTGCTTGGGTGTATAGTCTGCTACAAGTGATCAGCAGGAGAATGCATATTTTTTTCATATAACGAAGAATAAAGTCGGGTTGCCCTATTTCCTATTACCGCGTTTGTCTCAATCCAGGTCTTCCTTTGATGGATCGGATCCGGGTTGATATCCGGCGTCAGCTGAATAGACGGTCACATTTTTACAAATTCCACCCGCCGGTTGTTGGCTTTTCCTTCCGACGTATTGTTGTCCGAAAGTGGTTTGGTATCACCAAAGCCCTTGGTGGTCAGCCGGGATCCTGAAACGCCCATCAAAACCAGTTGTGCTTTTACCGCGGCCGCCCGTTGTTCAGAAAGCGTGAGATTGTGCGCCGGGTTTCCGGAGTTGTCCGTAAACCCTTCCACATCGAATTTGAGGTCGGGGTTGTCTTTCATAATCTGCACAATCATGTTGAGGGTACCCATGCTTTCCGGTTTGATGGTCGACTTATCGATATCGAAATTGATTCCATGGGTTACAATTTTTGCATCCGTGAATTTCTGACCGAGCATGTTCATGCCGCCACCTTCGGCGATCCGGATATTGGTGACCACGCATTTGCCCGCTACCCGGATACCAAATTTGTTGATGCCGGCATCCTTTACTTCGGGAACCACATAGAGCCGGATCTGATCCAAGTAAATCTTCATTTGCTTGTTCTTATAAGCAATGGCGATGTGGTGCCACTTGTTGACAAAGTCTTCGTTACCCATTCCATCCGGTAACTGCTTGGATCCATCGGAGATGAGTGCCGTGTAGAATTCTAGTTTCTCGGGAGAAACCGACAGATCGTTATAGCTGTCAAAGAGCTCATCGGTCCCATAGAAATTCAAACCCGCCCAGTGGCCGCGGATATCATCATCGGCATTGGCTGCCCGGGGGACGTACATATCGAATTCCACTGTGAAATTGGCCGGCATATAACCGGACTTCTTTTTCATGCGGGGTTCCATGACCACGGCAGCATCTCCGTGTTCTGCTTCTGTCAGGGCAAAGACTTTTTTGCCGTCAAAATCTGTTACCACGCCCTGTCCGTAACATAGATGCCAGTGCGCCGGGAACTCGCCCTTCTGGTCATCACTGAAGTCTTCGGTAAAGAGAATGGTTTCCCCGGGGATAAAATCATAATTGTCGTAGGCACTTAGGGCAGGGTTGGGGGAAGGATTTGCGCCGGAGTCCTGGGGTTGAGCCGGGGTTTGCTTTTGCTGAGAGGAATCAGTTTTCGCGGGTTTATTTTTTTTCTTGAACAAGTTTCCAACGCTTTGTTCGGCTTTGTTGACGCCTTTGTCGGCCGCGTTGTTCATATCACTATTCGCCTGGTTGGTAGCTGCATCTTTTCCGACCTGGCTGGGGTCGTTTACCTGCGCCTGGACGGAGCCGGCTAAAAAGCATACCACGAGAATGAAGAAGGGATATTTGTTCATAAAGATTTATTTGAATGGGATGATAAAAGAGTCTGTTCTTAGACAACGGTTCACCCGTCAAAATAAAAGAATAAAACAAGGGAGACTTATCGGATGAATATCTGATTTACCGGGGCCTTAGAATTTTGGCAACGGCTTCTGTTTTGGAATTCACGTGCAGTTTGTGGTAGACACTACAGATATGGGTACGGATGGTGCTGATGCTGACAAAATATTTTTCAGCAATCTTTTTATAACTCAGGCCTTCCACAAGAGAATACAAAATTTCATTTTCTCGTACCGTCAGGTGATAGTCCTCCAGCCTTTTGTCCGGCGCAGGTTGGAATGACTTAATGACTTTTCTGGCGATGGCCGAACTCATGGGTGCCCCGCCATGGTAGAGGTCCTTGATGGCTTCGACAATTTCTTCGGGTGGTGTTTTTTTTAAGAGATATCCGGATGCGCCGGCGCGAATTGCATCAAAAATTTTATCGTCGTCTTCAAAAACGGTGAACATCAGTACCTGTATTTCGGGGTAGGCACTTTTTACCGTATGAACCCCTTCGATCCCTGTGATGTGGGGAAGTCCGATATCCATCAGAATGATATGGGGCATTTCCTTGCCGACGGCGCTGACTACATTGAGCAGGTTATCCAGGGAGAGTACACATTTGAGCCCTTCTGAATGGTTAAACAGATTGGTCAGGCTCCTGCGGAGGGCTTCGTTGTCTTCTACAATCGCGACCTTGATCATGTATTCAAAATTGAGATATTTTCTCAGTTCCTACCCTAGGATGTTCATCCGATTTTTACCATCAGCCCGATGCGGCACCCTTTTCCGGGAGAAGAAAGGATTTCCAGACTGGCCCCCATCGTGGTCGCCCGGTTGCGCATACTGGAAAGGCCGTTCCCCGCAAGGACAAGGGAACTGTCAAATCCCCGGCCGTTGTCCTCTATGACGACCTCAAGGCTGTCTTGACCGAAAACAACCTGGATGGAGGCCTTGGTCGCCTCCGAGTATTTGACCAGATTGTTGATTGCTTCTTTGCAGATCAAATAAATATGCTGCCGCCATTCTATTGGCAGTTGGACCGGATGGACGGCATCAGAAATGAGCAGGGTATAGTCAATGTTTTTGGCTTCAAAGAGGGCCGTAGCAAATCGGCGGATGCGGGAAAAGAGGTTTTCAAGTGAATCATTGATTGGATTGATACTCCAGACAATATCGTCCATTTTTTCCATCAGGGTGACGGAGCTGTCTTTGATTTCATGCATGGTGAGCAGGGTCTGATCCGTATTTTTCTCCTTTAGTGCCAGGTTGCTTAAAATCGAGATGGAACTCAAGGTGGAACCGATGTCGTCGTGCAGGTCCTGGGCGATCTTGTTGCGAATGGTTTGCATTTTGTTTTGCAGCAGTTCATTGGCCTTGAGTTGGCCGATGAGATTTTCCTGGCTTTTGATTTTTTCTTTTTCTATGGACATGCTCTTGTAACTCAGTCCGGCCGTAAAACAAAATATCTCCAGGAGAATACCAACTTGACTAAAGATCAGCTTATCGTTGAAATGATGGGCAATATTTTCATCTTCCAAAAAAGTCAGGATCAGTCCGATGATATTGCCCAGGCCTACAAAAAGGCTACCCGACAAAATAAAATAGATGAGGGTTTTTTTCTCTCTGAACAACAGGAAAATAAAGGTGGCAGAAAAAATGAAAACAAATACCAACACGTAGGTATACAATTCTCTTTGCAGCTTGATGTTAAAAGTGAGGAGTACAAAAGCCAGATCGAAAACCAGGTATGCGAGTAGAAAATTTTCCATTCTCACCAGCCACCGGTTCATGCGGGGATATTCATGCGCCATGTCCAGGAAGCTGCGCACGAACCGGAAATAAAAAAAATAGGGCAGCATCAGCAGGGTCTTATTCAGGTAGACCCTTAAAAGGGGAAAGCGGGCAAAGACAAGCCGGATCTGCAGGTCTACTTCGTGGCGGCTTAAAAAATAAAGGGATATGACCCCAAGATAAAAAAAATAATATCCATATTCTCTCTTGCGCAGGATCATCCACTGAAAAAGTACATACAGGAGCTGACAGAGCAGGATGCCCTGAAATACCAGCTGAAAAGATAAGAATCCGTGGATGGCCCAGTCGTCTTCACCGATGGTTTGAAATAGTCCAGACCGGTCATACAGGTAGATTCCCTGGTAGTCGAAGGTTTCCGTTCTTTGCTTGAGTCTTAGATAGGCGACTGCTTTTTCCTGGGGGAGCAGATTAAAACAAAGGGTCTGGGTTACCTGCTGAAGGAAACTGCTGTCGGAAGGAAAACGGAAAAGATTTCCGCCCTGGATATGCTGGACGGCATGGGTCTCTGATACGATATAGAGGTCCGTGTAATTAACCACCCCGCAGTATAGATAGATCCGCAAAGTCTGATTGGTCTGATTGGAGAGATCGAATTTTAGCCAGTAACGGCGGAGGGTGGAGCGGTCCTGGATTCGGGCAAGGAAAGTGGAGTAGGAAACGGAAAAATCTGCTTGGGATAACCGGGTTATCCCTCGTTTGGCGGAATCGATCCAGTAGTAGATCTTACCCACTTCTATTTGGTGGCCAAGGGATCCATCCCTTACCACCACAGGGGCGGTGGTATCGCCCTGCTGGGCCAGGCCCGACAAGGAAAACAAGAGTGCCATAACCAGCAGAGAACAAGCTGTTGACTGGGTGTTCAGGGTTTTTCCATGCATAATTCGATCAATACACCGTTGGTATTTTTCGGATGTAAAAAACAAATCAGTTTGTTGTCGGCACCGGGGCGCGGGGTTTCATGGAGCAATACAAAACCCGCCGCTTTGAGCCTTTTCATCTCAGCCTCTAGATCGGTGACGGCAAAAGCGATGTGGTGAATACCCTCTCCTTTTTTTTCTATAAATTTTGCAATGACCCCTTGGGGATCGGTGCTTTCCAACAGTTCGATTTTTTGTGGACCCGAGGAAAAAAAAGCCGTTTTCACCGCTTCTGAAGCGACCCATTCTTCCTTATAACAGGGTGTGTTGAGCAGGGCTTCAAACAAAGGGATCGATTGGGAGAGACTTTTTACGGCAATGCCGATGTGTTCCAATTCCATATACTAAATATACGGTTTCAGCAACCAGCAATGATCGACCTCGGGGGTGGGGGATTTGCTCGCAGGAGCGCCAAAGCGGCCCATAAGAACTATTGAACTTTTGAGCTGTTATCTAAGGGTGCCCAGGCTCCCGGAAAGCTTTGGGTTTAAAAAAGTAAATTTGCCGATGGTACTGCCCGTTTATATGGATAATCACGCAACCACCCCCTGCGATCCGCAGGTGCTGGAAGCCATGTTACCCTATTTCAGCGACCGGTACGGAAACGCCTCCAGCAAAGGACATTATTTCGGATGGCAGGCCGCCGAAGCCGTCAACATAGCCCGCGAACAGCTGGCCGGTGCCCTACAGGCCGATCCGAGGGAGATTGTTTTTACCTCCGGCTCTACGGAAGCCATCAATCTAGCCCTGCGAGGTTGTTTTGAAATGTTTTCCGCAAAGGGCCGCCACCTCATCGCCGTGACCACCGAACACCGGGCAGTCCTGGACACCTGTACCCATCTGGAAAAACTGGGGGCAGAGATCAGTTATCTTCCCGTTCTTCCGGATGGATTGATCGAATTGGAGCAGTTGAAATCCCTCCTGCGTTCAGATACCATCCTGATTTGTGTTATGGTGGCCAACAACGAAACCGGCGTTATTCAACCCATCCAGTCCATCGGGGCCCTGGCCAAGGAAAGGGGCATCTACTTTTTTACCGATGCCACCCAGGCCCTGGGCAAAATACCCATCAACGTGGAAAAAGACGGTATCGACCTGCTTGCCTGTTCCGCCCATAAGATCTATGGACCCAAGGGAGTGGGGGCTTTATATATCCGCAAAAAAAATCCAAGGGTCCGCATCAGCGCCCAGCAGGATGGCGGGGGCCAGGAGCGGGGATTTCGCAGCGGAACCCTGAATGTGCCTGGGATCGTGGGTTTTGGAAAAGCGGCCTGGCTTGCCTCACAGGAAATGGAAAAACATATGCCATCCATCGGCCGCCTGCGTGACCGGCTGGAAAAGGGATTGATGAAGTACCCGGGTGTGCAAATCAACGGCAACCCGATCCAGCGCCTTGCTACGGTTACCAACCTTTCTTTTGGCGAGGTAGTTGGAAAACAATTGCTGGAAAACCTTATCAAAGAGGTCGCCATTTCCTCCGGATCTGCCTGCAGTTCAGCTTCCACCGAACCCAGTCATGTCCTCAAAGCCATGGGCCTCTCAGATGAGGCAGCCTATCAGTCCATCCGCTTTAGTCTGGGAAAATTTAACACCCCCGAAGAAGTGGATTACGTAATAGAAAAGGTGGGAAAAACGTTCAAAAGCGCAAAGGAATTTAAACCCGTTTAGAAGGGGGAAGCAGTCGGGAGAACCCCGGTCGCTTCAAACCCATAACAGATACAGAAAAAAATCGACACATGATCTACATTTCAGATAAAGCAAGAGAAAAAGTAAAAGTTTTGATGGAAGAATCACCCATCGCTGACAAAACAGGGATCTTCCTGAGGGTATCGGTCATGGGCGGCGGATGCTCTGGCCTGAGTTATAAAATGGATTTTGACAATCAGCAAAAACCCATGGATCAGGTATTTGAAGACAACGGCATCAAGGTCGTAACCGATCTGAAAAGCTTTCTTTACCTGGTCAATACCACCCTGGAATTTTCCGAAGGGTTAAACGGAAAAGGTTTTTATTTCAACAACCCCAACGCCAGCCGCACCTGTGCCTGCGGAGAAAGTTTCGCTGTCTGAAAACCTGTGGCCATATTTTAAACCCCAACGGGTCGCCTCATTGTGCGTAACGAACGACCGGGGACCTTTGCCCTGGTCGTAGAAATCGTCCGGTAAACCTCGCTGTTATCCAGCCACCGGTCGAATTTATTTCCTGAATTCAACTTTTATCGAACCTACTCATATTCAACAGAATATGAAATCCCCCGCCTCCGCTCGGCTTTGGGGCTATTAATGCAAGTAATTGATATATAATGTGTTAACTCTACGAAGTACATTTACTATTTGATTTGGCACGGCTGAGCGCTATTTTTAAACTGTGAACCCAATTCTGGGGACTAACCCTCCCAGAAAAGTCCAAACCAAATGAAAACTTATACGCGCAAATCTACCCTTTCACGGATCATTTACAGCCTCCTTCTCCTGGCACTTTGTGCTGATCCGGCCGTAGCCCAACTAAAAATCGACTATGGGAAAAGCTATTTGAATGTCACCAAGGGAGCGACCGGTGGTACGGTGGAACCCAACGACATTCTGGAAGTTCGGGCAACCTTTGTGGTCGGTGGTTCCGGGGTAAACGACTACGTGGACAGTTGCGCTTATTTCGATGTCATTCCAGCCAATACATCTTATGTGCCAGGTTCTCTGAAGATCTTAACCAATGAGGGAATCGTTTATAAAACTTTTACCGATGTAGCGGGCGATGATGCGGGTACGATTACCGGCACCAACGTGCGCATAAACCTTGGGTTTAAAAACGCTCCAACGGCCACCGCAACCAGACGAGGTCGGATTACCTACAATGATAAACCTTCCTTTTATGGAGCTACCTGTATCCTGATGGCTACTTACCGGGTGAAGGTAACCGGTGCATATGGATCGACCGTGAGCCTGGGTGGGGGAACGATTTCCTATTACCCTTTTGGCGCCTCCATTACCTCCATTGTTTTTCCGCAGGACTCGGTGATGATTTCTCAAAACCTGGCCATCTGTCCGAATTCATCCAACAACACGATCACTTCTGAATTTGGGGGTACGTTCGGATCCGGAAAGGCAAAAAACAGGGGACCGTCCAGTAAAATTTCCAACAACTATACCTACAACGTTTTTGGACCTGCCACGCCCAATGACTACTATTATAATATTTCCAACAATACCAGTACAGGTGCTGCAGGGTACACTACCCTGAATACCTGGCCAAAACCAGACCCGAACATCCCGGGCTTTGCTTATTCCCACCGGGTGTTCTCTCTCTGGGATATCATTGGGGACCATACCGGTGCCCTCAACCCCCTACTCGGAAATCCGGCGACCGATACGGTCAACTCCACCGGTGGTTATATGGCCGTCATCAACTCATCTTATAAAACAGGGATCACGTTTTTAGATACCATCAACAATTTGTGTCCCAATACCTATTATCAGTACTCAGCCTGGTTCAGAAATATCTGTTCTCGTTGCGCTTGTGACTCCAATGGTAAGTCACCGAGCAATGCAGGATATATTCCTACCGGTCCCGGCGATTCATCCGGTGTGCACCCCAACCTCACTTTCAATGTGAATGGGTATGACTATTACACGACGGGTGATATGCCCTATACCGGACAATGGATCCAAAAAGGATTTACCTATTTAACGGGTCCTTCCCAGACCAGCATGATCATCTATGTAAGAAACAATGCGCCGGGCGGTGGAGGTAATGACTGGGCACTCGATGACATCTCTGTTGCTTCCTGTACGCCGAATATCACGCTGACGCCCAACAAGGCCGATACGCTTTGCCGTGGTGGTGACGATACCGTGCGTTTTAAGGTCTCCGCATTTTTCAACAACTACACGCAGTGGAAACTGGAGAAGAGCACCGACAACGGAGCAACCTGGGTCACTGCGGGAATCGATACCCTGGGCAATCCCCCCAATGGAACGGGCGTACCGGTTTTTAATCCGGCCACCGGACTTTATGAATATATTGTCACCCGTTATTTCCGGTTGAATGCCGTGGATACCACCATCGTTTACCGGTTGACGATTGCTTCCACCGCGGGAAATCTGAGCAATACGTCTTGTAACTATATTACTTCCAATCCGAAGTTTGTCAGGACCGCCAACTGTTCGCTCGTACTGCCTACACAGTTATCGGTTCGGGGAGATCTGGAAGACGGCGGACTAGCCCGCATTCAGTGGACCAGCTTTGATGAAACCGGAGACATTGTTTATACAGTAGAGAGAAGCGATGATGCGGGTCAGCATTATCAGGCCCTGGCAACATTTGCGGGGACAACCATTCCGGGTATGGGTGGTAGTTATGTATACAATGATCCGACGCCCGTAGCAGGTCAGTCCTATTACCGCATCCAGATCGCAGATCATGAGTACCACAATTACAGCCGGATTATTTTGCTGAGTAACAGTGAAATTCCTTTGAGTATTTCTGGGCTGGTTAATCCTTTCATCCATACAGTTTCTTTCAACCTCACGGTTCCCGATGACCATACCGTTCAGCTGTCGCTCTATGATGCATTCGGAAGAAGACTGCTTACCAACAGCCAGGCTGTATTTAAAGGAATCAATCACATCGAACTGGTAGAACCCTCCGGATTGCAAACAGGTATGTATGTACTGCAGGTGCTTTACGGGGACCAGATGATTACCCGCCAGCTGATTAAAATGATCAAATAATTTGGAAGGGCATCCGTGCCGTTTATCATTAAAAAATGGCGCAAAAAAAACCCTTTCGCAGCCGGGCCGCAAAAGGGGTACTAAGCAAGTAGCCTTGGTATTTTGATAATGGTTCTCTTCGACCGGCGCGAAAATATGATTTTACTGCTAAAGATGCTGCTAGCGATTATATCTTTATTTTCGCGTCTATGTGGGCCGTTTGTAAAAAGGAATTCCGACAGTTTTTCAGCAGTTTGACAGGCTACATCGCCATCATCATATTCTTACTCCTCACCGGCTTGCTGCTTTTTGTCTTTCCCGACACCAGTATCCTGGACTTCGGATATGCAAGCCTGGAGAAATTTTTTGACCTCGCCCCCTGGGTTTTGCTCTTACTTATACCCGCCATCAGCATGCGTTCATTTTCAGAAGAGTTCCGCAACGGAACTTTTGAGATCCTGCAATCCAGACCGCTTACCTACTGGCAGATCGTGCAGGGCAAATACCTGGCTGCCTTGTTTGTTGTCATCATGGCCTTGTTGCCGACCTGGATTTATTTTTTTTCCATCCAACAACTCTCCGAACAATCCGGTATGGACCTGGGCGCGACCGGAGCTTCCTATATCGGCCTGTTTTTTTTAACCGCCATTTTTGCTTCCATTGCCCTTTGCTGCAGCAGTTTTACCTCCAATGCGGTGGTGGCTTTTATCGCTGCGGCTTTCGGTTGCTTTTTGATGTATACCGGTTTTCATGCCATCAGCAGTTTGAAAGCATTTCCCTCGGGAGCGGACTATTATATCGATATGTTCGGAATAGATTATCATTACCGCAGCATGAGCCGGGGCGTGATCACCGTCAGGGACCTGGTTTATTTTGTCAGTGTCATCGCCTTTTTTTTAACCCTCACCAGGAATAACCTGTTTAAAAGATAAGCCGGGCATGCAGAAACTTTTTTATTCAAGATTTGGTTGGGTATATCTTTTAGGGGCCGTGGTCCTGGCCAATGTCCTGGCATCGCTGGTCAACACCCGCTACGACATGACTACTGAAAAAAGATATACGCTCACCCAGCCAGTGAAGATCATGCTCGGCCGCATACACGAGCAGGTGAACATCGATATTTTGTTGGAAGGAAATCTGAAGTCCGGCCTGCGCAAACTGCGCAACTCCACCGAAGCCCTGCTGCAGGAATTCAACGAATATGCCGATGGCAATATTCACTATCGACTGATCGATCCGGTGGCCGGTAGCGATGATACCACCCGGTCCCAGATGCTGGACTCCCTGGCCAAAATGGGCATACAGCCGATGACCCAGGTCGCTCAGTCTAAAAAAGGAGAAGAAGAAAGTCAGCGCATCGTAATCCCGGCAGCCATTGTAAAATATAGGGATCGCCAGCTGCCCGTTGACCTATTAAAGGGGGTGCAGCGAAGCCGCGAAGGGCAGTCATCCGAGCAGCTCTATGTCAATGCAGAAAACCTGCTTGAATACAAATTTGCCAGCGTCCTGGATAAACTCATCACCGATACCCTGCCCGCCGTGGGTTATCTGCTCGGCAACGGGGAGCCGCTGGACTACCGGGTTTACCACCTGATTGAATACCTGCGTGAGAATTTTCGCTTTACACTGGTCCCACTGGATTCTGTGTCCGTTATTTCTTCCAGGCTCAACGCCCTGGTGATGGTGAAGCCATCGCAGAAATTTTCTGACGATGAAAAACGCAAACTGGATCAATATGTCATGCGCGGCGGAAGCCTGCTTTGTATGATCGACAACCTGAATGCGGAATCCGACAGCCTGCAATCCAGCCGGGAGACCATCGCCTTTGACCGGGGACTGAATCTGGACGATTTGCTGTTTCACTACGGTGTGCGAATCAACCAGGACCTCATCGAAGACATGCAATGCGCGAGCATCAACCTGGTGGTCGGCATGCAAGGCGGTAAACCGCAATTCCAATTGCTTCCCTGGCCTTATTATCCCCTCTTGGATGGCAGCAGAACTTCGCTGATCACCAAAAATCTGGATCCGGTCTTTTCGAAATTCACCAATTCGGTGGACACCGTCAAAGCACCGGAGATTGCCAAAACCATCCTGCTGGAGAGTTCTGCCAATGCCAGGAGCGTGGCCACACCGGCCATCATTACCCTGGACGCGGTCAAGACGGCCAGCGATCCAAAAATGTTTCAGCAATCCCATATTCCCGCCGGTGTTTTGCTGGAAGGGAAATTCAAATCACTGTATGCGAACCGGATTTCTGCTGCCCAGCAGGATACCCTGGCCAATCTATATCATCAGCCTTTTTTAAAATCCGGAGAAAAGTCAGCCCGCATCATTGTGTGTGCAGACGGGGATATCCTGATGAATGAATTGAATAAAGACGGTCCGCTGCCCCTGGGTTTTAGCAAAGACATCAACTATACGTTCGCCAATGCAGATTTTCTCAGCAACTGCCTGGAATATTGCGTGAACCCTTCTGGTATCCTGGAAGCCCGGTCGAAAGATTTTTCTCTTCGATTGCTGGATCCCGAAAAAACCGAAGATGACCGGAGTTTCTGGCAACTGATCAACCTAATGGTCCCTCTGGGGGTTATTATTATTTGCGGGTTGGTTTTTCAATATATCAGAAAGAGAAAATATAACACGGGCCTAGCCTGAATTTTCAAAACCCTCTATTCTTGAATCATTACCAGGTTACATATATCATTTTCGGCGCCGCCCTGGTGAGTGCCGTCGTATTTGATCTGGGCCTGCTCAGCAAAAAGGGTTCCGTTGTTACGATGCGCAAGGCACTTTTCCAGACCATTTTCTGGGTCATCCTGGCCATGGGTTTCGGGGTTTTTGTTTTCCTTTACGATGGTCATCAAAAGGGGTTGGAATACTTGAGTGCCTACCTGATGGAATGGAGTCTGAGCATCGACAACATTTTTGTATTCATCCTGATCTTTTCATTCCTGCAGATTAAGGAAAAATATTTCGGACGTGTTTTGCTGATCGGTATCCTGCTGGCGGTTTTCTTCCGAATTATTTTTATCACAGCCGGCAT